>JBEKGQ010000429.1:0-6340 GCA_050012715.1 Polyangiaceae bacterium | reverse complement strand
AGGGTCGCCGACGTGAGCGCCGTCCCGTCGGCCTGACAGAAGCCGGCGTCGTTCGGGTAGCTGCGCTGGCAGACGGGGCAGCTCTTCAAGCCAGCCTCCTGCCGGAGCCTGGCTCAGACAGTCCGCTCGCAGGCTCGCGGAGGATGTTCAAGCCAGCCTCCTGCCGGAGCCTGGCTCAGACAGTCCGCTCGCAGGCTCGCGGAGGATGTTCAAGCCAGCGCACCTCTGGCCGAGCTTATCGCGCGAGGACGTCCCGGCGAAAGTACGATGCGAGAGCGCGGCGGCGCCGCCCAGGCGTACGTCCGTTCAGCTTCGTGCCGGGGCATCGGCCGCGGCCGGGGGAGCCGCGAAGTAGATGATGCGGTTGCAGGACGGACACTGCTCGAGGATCGGCTCGCGACGGAGGCGGTGAAACACCTGCGGCGGCAGGGACATGTGACAGGCCTTGCACGTCCCGTCGGTCGTCTGCGCGATCGCCGTCCCCCGCTTCGAGCGGATCATCTCGTACCGCCGATAGAGCTGCGCCGGCAGGACCTTCGCCGCCGCGTCGCGCTCGACCTTCTTCGCTGCCTCTTTGCCACCGACGTCGCCGAGCTTGGCGCTGATCTCCCCCTCGCGGGCGGCGAGCTCGTCGGAGAGCTTCTTGTGCTCTGCTTCGGTGCCCTCGATCTGCTGGCGGGACGCGTCGGCATCGGCGGTGAGCTTGCCGATCTCCTCCTCGCGGTCCCTCACGAGCTTTCGCAGCTCCTCCAGCTCGCGCTGGGCGGCGTTCGATTCGCGCTCGGTGCGCGAGCGCGACAGCTTCTCGCGCGAGTGCTCCAGCTGCTGGTTCATGTTGCGCACGTCCTGAATCAGCTCACCGCGAGTCTTGTCCATGGCGGCGAGGGCGGCGCGGTCGGTGGCGAGCTTGTCGTCGAACTTGGAGATGCCGGACTTGAGTCCTTCGAGCGTCGAGCGCTCTTGCGTCAGCTCGTCGGTGAGTTCTTTGAGTTCAGCGTCGATCTGCGCAAGCTTTTCGAGGGCGCGAATCTGTTCGGGGATGCTCAATTCGTGACTCCGGGACGGTGAAGAAGGGGTATCGGGGTACATAGCGCACGCCGGGGGTTTAGGCGAAGGGGGGTCCGTGGGCGCGGCGCCCACCGGTGGCCCACCGCCCGGACATGTGACGGTGGGCCTGTGGGCCCACCTGGGTTCGAACCAGGAACAGCCCGGTTATGAGCCGGGGGCTCTGACCGATTGAGCTATGGGCCCGCATCGCGCATCCCGGCCGCACGTTCGAGGCTGGGGCGAGAAGTCGGGCGGCGGATGCCACGGCCGGGAAGGTAGTCGAAAGGGCCGCGCGACGGAAGCTCTGCTGTCCACGGCCTCCCCGCGAGGGGTGCCCGGGCGAGTCTCAGCGTGCGCAGGCCGCCCGCCGGAACGCCGTGCTCGAGTCGCCGGGGAACGCGACGAGCATCGCGCCGTCCGCGCCAGGGGCCGCGAGCAGGAGCGCGTCGTCGAGCGACGGCTCCGCGCTGGGTGGCGCGACGGGGACGCCCGCGGCATCGAGCGGGAGCAGGCGCATCTCCTCGTGAGGGCCGACCCAGGCGAGCCACGGCAGGGGGCCCTCGACGAACGACGGAGCCCCACGCCCCAGGCCGTCGCCCGGGAATGCGAGGGGCGGATCGACGCCATCCTCGCGCACGCGGACGCGCAGGAGCGTCCCCCCCGAGCCGTCCACCGCCTCACCGTCGTCGCGCGCGACGACGAGGACCGCGGGGCGCCCTTCCCCGGGCAGCGCCAGGACGTCGTACGCGCTGACGTGCCCGGTGGCCGGCGTAAGGCGGCGCGCGGGACCCGACGGAGCCCCGGCCGCGTCGAGCGTCAGCGCCTCGAGCCACGCGTTCGCTCGCGGCTCCCCAACGGCCTCCGCGGCGGCCGACGCGTCGATCGCGCTGAGAGGCTCGGGGCGGCGCGCCATCCACAGGAGAAAGTAGCCCGCGCCGTCGGCGACGAGCCGGGGCATCTCTGCGTCGGAGTCCGCGGGCGAAGCGTCGCGTGGCGCTCCCGGGTGATCGCCCGCCAGCGGAGCGACCCGCACGACGCCGCGGGGGGTGCTGCCCGCCGTCTCCTCGTCCCAGGCCACGAGGCCCGTCGCGAGATCGAAGGCGAGCGAGTCGTCCCGCTGCTGGAGGATCGAGCCGAGCGGCCTCGCGTCCCCGCCCGCGCCCACGGCGTAGAGCGCGAGCTCGCGGGCGTCGGTCTTTTTGGGCAGCGCGTAACCGGCGGCGAGAAGGTCCCCCCCGCGGCGAACGATGCGAGGCGGCGAAGCGTCGCCGAGCGTGGGGCCGAGGTCGACGACGCGCGCCCCGGCCGCTCCTTTGTCGACGAGGGCGACGGCGGCGACGCGACCGGCCGCCGTGCGGTGGACCATCCCCACCGCGTATCCGTCGCCGAAGGACACGGCGTCGCCGACCTCCAGGTCTTCCGGGCTGGCCACCGCGGCACCGCCGCCCGCCGGGGTGCATCGCGACGCGACGATCGCCGGCGGCGCCATGGCACTGCTCTCGGTCACCGGGAGCGCGCCCGCCGCGTCGCTCGTCCCCGCGGAGGCATCCGGTCCGCGGCGGCATCCCCCGGCGGCAAGTAGCGCGGCCAGCGCCAGACCGGCCCGCCTCATCCGCGCGGATCCAGGAAGCCGTCCACCACCTCGAGCGCCAGCTCGAAGCGCTCGAGGGGCGGCATCACGTAGGCCCCGGCGACCCGACCGCGCACGGCGGCGAGCATCTCGCGCGCGATGGCCACGCCCTCCTTCCGCGCCGCGGCGCCGCTGCCGGCCTTGCGCATCCGCTCGCGTACGGCGTCCGGGACCTGCATCCCGGGGACCTCGTTGTGGAGGAACTCCGCGTTGCGGTAGCTCGCCAGCGGGAGCAGCCCGACGAGCACCGGCAGGCCGAGCGGCGCGCAGTCGTCGAGGAACCGCTCGAGCGCCCGCGCGTCGTACACCGGCTGGGTCATCACGATCTCGGCGCCCGCCGCCTTCTTCTCGTGGAGCCGCGTCATCTCGCGCGCGTAGTTGAGCGACGCCGGCTCGGCGCCCGTGGCCAGCACGAAGCGGGTCGTCGCCCCCAGGGGCTTTCCACCCGGGTCGACGCCGTGGTTCAGGCGCGCCGCGAGCTTGAGGAGCCCGATCGAGTCGAGGTCGTAGACCGCCGACGCGTCCGGGAAGTCGCCCATCTTGGGCGGGTCGCCGGTGATGATGACGAGGTTGCGCACGCCGAGATCGTGCGCGCCGAGGAGGTGGGCCAGGGAGCCGAGCAGGTTCCGGTCCCGCCCGCACACGTGGACGATGGTCTCCATGCCCACCTCGCGCTGGATCCGCACCGCGAGCGCGAGGTTGCTCATGCGGGCCTGCGCCCGGGCGCCGTCGGCGATGTTCACGACGTCGACGCCGCCGTCCTTGAGCATCATCGCCGCCGCGACGGCGCGGGACGGATCGAGGCCGACGGGCGGGTTCACCTCGACCGACACGACGAAGCGGCGGCTCGCGAGCTTGGCGGCCAGGGTGCTCCGTTGCTCGAACGGCACCGGCTGAAGCGCCCCCGGGAAGATGGCCGGTTGCACGCCGGTCGTGTCGGCGCGGGAGACCTCCTCCTCGGTGCGCGGCTCGCCCTCGGAGGGCGCGGCCATGCGGGCCGCCGCGGCGATCCGCCGGACGTGCTCCGGCGTCGTCCCGCAGCAGCCGCCGACGAGGCGAACCCCGACGCGGATCATCCGGCGCGCGTAGACCCCGAAGTACTCGGGTGTCGACACGTACACCATGCGCTCGTCGACCCGACGTGGGAGACCGGCGTTCGGCGACGCGAGCACGGGAAGGCCGACGGGCACCATCTTCTCGACCGCGGCGAGCACCGCCATCGGCCCGTCCGAGCAGTTCACCCCGACGACACTGGCCCCCCACTCGCGCACGAGCCGCGCGATCTCCTCGGCGTCGGTGCCGTCGGCCATCCGCCCCGACTCGTCGAGCGACACGCTGGCGACGACCGGCAGGCCCGCGGCGGCGTGAACCGCGGCCTCGACCGCGACCCGCAGCTCCGGCGTCTGGCGGATGGTCTCGACGAAGAGCGCGTCGACCCCGCCATCGACGAGCCCCTCGGCCTGCGCGGAGAACGCCGCCTTCACCTTCGCCAGGTCCGCCGGGCTCGCCTCGCCGAGGAAGTACCCGCTCGGACCGATCGCGCCCGCGACGTAGGCCTGCCCCGCCGCCGCGGCGCGCGCCACCCGCACCCCGGCCGCGTTGAGCTCGCGAACCCGGGACTGGAGACCGTACTTCTCGAGGCGGAGGGCGTTGGCGCCGAACGTGTTGGTCTCGATGACCTGCGCGCCGGCCCGCAGGTAGTCCTCGTGCACCTTGCCTACGAGCTCCGGGCGCGAGACGTTGAGCTCCTCGAAGCACGCGCTGAAGAGCACCCCGCGCTCGTAGAGCTGGGTGCCCATCGCGCCGTCGACCACGAGGACGCCGGAGCGAACGGCGTCGAGGAAGAGGCGCTCCGTCTTGGGGGAAGGGCTCGGCATGGATGGGTTGCGAGGACGAGACGTCGTCCCAAATAGCACGGCGCTCGACCGCGTGCGGTCGCGCTGGTACACGCCGGGGGGCATGCGACGCGCGCTATTCGCGGCCCTAGCGGGCCTCTCGATCACCGGCCCGGCGTGCGGAGGCGGGGCCACGTCGCCGCCGCGTCCGGCGACGCCGCCGGTGGCGAGCGCCGCCCCCGCGCCCGATCCGACCCCGGCGACGCCTCCGCCGGCGCCGAGCTGGCCCGAGCCGCTCCAGCAAGCGATGCACGGTCGCGGCGACCCCCACGCGCAGCCGCTGGCCCTCCCGCGCGACGCGCGCGGACGCGACCGGTGGCTCGTCTTCGTCGGAACGAGCGACGTCGCGGTCGGGGCGTGGCGGGTCGCGCGAACGCCGGCCGGCGAGGTCGAGGTGGAGCCGGTCGAGCGATGG
The DNA here is from genome assembly GCA_050012715.1 of Polyangiaceae bacterium. GTDB lineage: Bacteria > Myxococcota_A > Polyangia > Polyangiales > Polyangiaceae > Palsa-1150. The sequence goes on along the minus strand of JBEKGQ010000429.1, from coordinate 1,353 downwards.
CCCGCGGGCGTGCGCGTCCTCGGTGGCATCGTCGACGGAGGCGTCGCATACGTCCTGCTCGAGAGCGTCGCGGTGCTCGATCAGCCCGGGGGCCTCCGCGGCGTGTGGATCGACGGCGGCTCGCGCGCCTCGCCGTTCGACGGCTCACCGATGGGGCTCGCCGACGTCGCCGATGCCGCGGCGCTCGCGGCGCGGGTCGCTCATCCGCCAGCCGTCGGCTCGAGCGAGCGCACCGCGGTGGCGCTGCTCTCCACGCTGCGCGCGGCGGGCGCCTCGGCGCCGATGCTCGCCCGCGCCCTCGCGGCGGAAGGGGCGGACGTGGGGGTGGCCTGGCAGGCGACGTTCCTGCAGCACATCGGCCGCCTCGACGGCGAGGGCACCGCGCCGTCTCCGCTGGCCGATCGCGCGCTCACCATCGTCCGCGCGGCGGCGACGACGCAGGCCTGCGGGGCCGACAGCTGCGAGGCGTGGACCGACACGGGCCACGCGATCGTGCGCTTCGTGGTGCAGGGTGGCCGCTGGGTGGTGCGTGCCGTCATCGAGGATGCGCCGGTCACGCGCGCGCCGCCCGCCGGCGCGCCTCGCGCGGTGCCGGCCGCTGCCGACAGCGCGTCCACCGAGGCGCTGCTGCGCGCGCGCGCCCGCGAGGTGAAGCAGGTGCTCGGCGAAGCGCCGCTGACCACGTCGGGAGGGACCATCGGCGTCGGGCTGACCGACCTGGCGCCGGACGCGCCGGTCCTCGCGCTGCGCGAGGGCAACGCCGCGCGCGTCTTCCCCATCGACGCGGGGACGGTCCGCGCGGAGGCGGCCGAGGCCCGCTGGGAGGCGGCCTTCGCCGACGTCGACGGCGACGGGCGCACCGACGTGGTCGTGCGGATGACCGGCAAGCGCCCCGACGGCTCACCGCTCGCCTGGACGCAGGCGTTCCTCGCTCCGCCGGCCTCGGTGGAGGCAACGTCGGTCGAGGCCGACCTCGTCACGTCGCTGGCGACCATGGACGCCGCCGACGTGCGCGCCGCGGTGCAGGCCGCGACGTCGCTCCCGGGGAGCGGAGTGGCGCACGACGACGCATGCCGCGTGCTCACCGCGGCGAGCACGCCCGCGGGCTTCCGCAAGGTCGCGTCCTCGGACGCGCGCGTCCTTCTCTTCGACGAGCCGGGGATGCCGACCTGGCGGCCGAAGGTCGTCCCGGCGGCGAAGATCGGCGCGGACGACGTGCGCGGCCTGGGCGCGCACTGCGCGGAGCTCGTCTGCAACCCGGCCCGCCCGTACTGCGCCTGGACGTCCGGGGCGGACTCCCTCCACGCCTGGTTCGTCGGCCAGGGGCCACAGCTCGTGCTGGTCGGGGCCGCC
>JBEKGQ010000428.1:0-6345 GCA_050012715.1 Polyangiaceae bacterium | reverse complement strand
AGCTCCGCTCCGTCGTCTTCGGGCAGGACGACGCGATCAAGCACCTCGTCTCCGCGATCAAGCTGTCCCGCGCCGGCCTCCGCGCGCCGGAGAAGCCCATCGGGTCCTTCCTGATGACCGGCCCGACCGGCGTCGGCAAGACGGAGGCGGCCCGCCAGCTCGCGAAGGTCATGGGCGTCGCGTTCCATCGCTTCGACATGAGCGAGTACATGGAGTCCCACACCGTCTCGCGCCTCATCGGCGCGCCGCCGGGGTACGTGGGGTTCGACCAGGGGGGCCTCCTGACCGACGCCATCGCGAAGACGCCGCACGCGGTGCTCCTCCTCGACGAGATCGAGAAGGCGCACCCGCAGATCTTCAACATCCTGCTCCAGGTGATGGACCACGGGAAGCTCACCGACCACAACGGGCGGCAGACCGACTTCCGCCACGTGATCCTGCTCATGACGAGCAACATCGGCGCGCGCGACCTCCAGCGGCGCGCGGTCGGATTCGGCGGCGCCGGCGGGGGGGACCGCGAGAAGCCGGACATCGACCGCGAGTACAAGCAGCTCTTCAGCCCGGAGTTCCGCAACCGCCTCGACGCGAAGATCGCCTTCCGCGCGCTCGACCCGTCGATCATGCGGAGCATCGTCGGCAAGTTCATGAAGGAGCTCGCGGGTCAGCTCGCCGAGAAGAAGGTGACCATCGACCTCACCGAGGCCGCGACGGACTACCTGGCGCGGGTCGGCTACGATCCGGACAACGGGGCGCGCCCGCTCGCCCGCGTGATGCAGGACGAGGTGAAGCGCCCGCTCGGCGACGAGCTGCTCTTCGGCGCCCTCGAGAACGGCGGCTACGTGACCGTCGACACCGAGAAGAAGGACGGCGAGGAGAAGCTGGTTTTCCGGTTCGAGAAGTCGTAAGCGAATCGGCGCATGCGCCGAAGCCCCGGTTTCCTCCTCGCCGCGACCCTCGTCCTCACCGCCTGCGGCGCGGAGCCGCCGCCGGTCGCTCCGCCGCCTCCGCCTCCGCCGACGGTCGCCTCGATCGCGACGCCCCCGCCCCCCGCGCCTCCCATGAACCCCTTCGCCCAGCCGAGCCCCCTCCAGTACCAGGCGCCGCAGTTCGACCGCATCAAGGACGCCGACTACGAGCCGGCGATCGAGGAGGCGATGCGCCTCCACCTCGCCGAGATCGACGCCATCGCCGCCTCGGCCGAGGCGCCCACCTTCGACAACACCATCGTCGCGATGGAGAAGAGCGGGCAGTACCTCACGCGCGCCGGTGCGGTGTTCGACGCGATGACGAAGGCGAACACGAACGACACGCTGCAGGCGGTCGAGGAGCGGCTCTCGCCGAAGCGCGCCGCGCACGACGACGCCATCCACCTCAACGCGAAGCTCTTCGCCCGCGTCGAGGCGGTGTATGCCCACCGCGACGCGCTCGACCCCGAGGCCAAGCACCTCGTCGAGCGCGTCCACCAGATCTTCGTCCGCGCCGGGGCCAAGCTCTCCGAGGCCGACCAGACGACGCTCCGCGCCCTGAACAAGGAAGAGTCGTCGCTCAGCACGGCGTTCGACAAGCACCTCCTCGCCGCCACGAAGGAGGGCGCGCTCGTCGTCAGCGATCCGGCCGAGCTCGCGGGCCTGAGCGACGCCGAGCTGGCGACGGCGGCGGAGGCGGCGAAGGCACGAAAGCTCGACGGCAAATGGGTGCTCCCCCTGCAGAACACGACGCAGCAGCCGGCGCAGGTCGACCTGCAGAAGCGCGCGACGCGCGAGCACCTCTTCGAGGCATCGACCCGGCGCGCCGAGCGCGGAGACGGCAACGACACGCGCGTCATCGTGCAGCGCCTGGCCGAGCTGCGGTCGCAGAAGGCGAAGCTCTTCGGGTTCCCGACCTACGCCGCGTACCGGCTCGAGGACCAGATGGCCGGCACGCCGGAGAAGGCGATCCAGCTCATGACGGACATGGCGCCGGCCGCGGTCGCCAAGGCGCGCGGCGAGGCGGCCAAGATGCAGGCGCTCGCCGACAAGCATCACGGGCCGCCCAAGCTCGGCCCGGAGGACTGGCAGCACTACGCCGAGCAGGTTCGCAAGGCCGAGTACGCGCTCGACGACGAGCAGGTGAAGCCCTACCTCGAGCTCGACCGGGTGCTCCGCGACGGCGTCTTCTTCGCCGCGGGCCAGCTCTACGGCCTCTCCTTCAAGGAGCGGCACGATCTGCCCGTCTACCACCCCGACGTCCGCACGTTCGAGGTGTTCGACGCCGACGGCAAGTCGCTCGGGCTCTTTTACGCGGACTACTTCAAGCGCGACAACAAGTCCGGCGGGGCGTGGATGTCGAGCTACGTCGACCAGGCGGGGCTCCTCGAGACGCACCCGGTGGTCTTCAACGTGTGCAACTTCCCGAAGCCCCCTCCCGGGCAGCCAGCCCTGCTGACCTTCGACAGCGTGCGGACGATGTTCCACGAGTTCGGCCACGCGCTCCACGGCCTCCTGTCGAGCGTGAAGTACCCGACGCTGGCGGGCACCAACGTGCCGCGTGACTTCGTCGAGTTCCCGTCGCAGTTCAACGAGCACTGGGCGTCGGAGCCCACCGTGTTCGCGAGCTACGCGAAGCACTACCAGACCGGCGCCGCCATGCCGGCCGAGCTCCTGGCGAAGATCGAGAAGTCGCGCAAGTTCAACCAGGGCTACGCGACCACCGAATACCTCGCGGCGGCGCTGCTCGACATGGCCTGGCACACGCTGCCGGAGGGCGCGCAGAAGCAGGACGTCGACGCCTTCGAGGCCGACGCGCTGAAGCACTACAAGGTCGACTTCGCGCTCGTGCCGCCCCGCTACCGGACGAGCTACTTCGCGCACATCTGGGGCGGCGGCTACGCCGCGAGCTACTACGCCTACCTCTGGAGCGAGGTGCTCGACGACGACGCCTACGAGTGGTTCGTCGAGCACGGCGGGATGACGCGGCAGAACGGGCAGCGCTTCCGGGAGATGATCCTCTCCCGCGGCAGCACCCAGGAGATGGCGTCGCTCTACCGGGCCTTCCGCGGGCGGGACCCGAGCGTCCAGCCGCTGCTCGAGCAACGAGGGCTGGCGGCCCACAAGAAGTAGCTCTAGGACTGCCTCATGACTCAGCCGCTCGTCTCCATCCTGATGGGAAGCAAGAGTGACCTCGACGTCATGCAGCCGGCGCGCGACGCTCTCACGGAGCTGGGCGTCGAGCACGAGGTCCGCGTGCTGTCCGCCCATCGCACCCCGGACGCTCTCTTCGCCTACCTGAAGGACGCCGAGTCCCGGGGCGTCGAGGTCTTCATCGCCGGCGCCGGAGGGGCGGCCCACTTGCCCGGAGTCGTGGCGGCGAAGACGACGCGCCCGGTCCTCGGCGTGCCCATCCCCTCGGGTCACCTGCTGGGCCTCGACGCGTTGCTGGCCATCGTGCAGATGCCCAAGGGCATCCCGGTGGCTACCTTCGCCGTGGGCAAGGCGGGTGCCGGGAACGCCGGCCTCTTCGCCATCGCCGTGCTCGCGGGCAAGCGGCCCGACCTGGCGACGAAGCTGATCGCGTGGCGGGCGGCCCAGGCCGAGAAGCTCCTGAAAGAGTCGGTCATCGCCTAGGAACGCGGGTTCCCTTCCGCGGAGCCGGGGGCTTCTCGGAAAGAGACCGCCGTCCCGTCGAAAGCCCGTGGGCTCGCTTCGATGGGAGCCTGGGGTCCCTCCCCAGGGAGGGGCTCTCCTCGGCTCGCCACCGTGGCTCCGGGTGCCCGGGGGCGCGCCGCATCGAGGCGAACCGCCATTCGCGCCGGGCTTGACCAGTACGCATGTTCAGTACATCTCTAGGGAGGTGAACCCCCTCCGTCCCCTCGCCAACCCCCCGAATCCCTGGGCAACGACGGACGTCGAGTACCTCGACGGCGAGGTCCCCAATGCCCGCCTCGAGGTCTACGAGGACCACACGAGGGCCATCCTCGCCCACAACGACAGCCCCGACGTCGGCTTCTCGTGGAGCGTCAACCCGTACCGCGGCTGCTTCCACGCCTGCGCCTACTGCTACGCCCGCCCGGGGCACGAGTACCTCTCCTTCGGCGCCGGGACCGACTTCGACCGTAAGATCGTCGTAAAGCCCAAGGCCCCCGAGCTTCTCCGGGAGGCGTTCGACAAGCCGAAGTGGAAGGGCGAGCGCGTCGTCTTCAGCGGCGTCACCGACTGCTACCAGCCGCTCGAGGCGAGCTACCGCGTGACGCGCGGCTGCCTCGAGGTGTGTGCCGCGTACCGGAACCCGGCCGGCATCATCTCCAAGTCGCCCCTCGCCGAGCGCGACATCGACGTGATGCAGGAGCTGACGCGCGTCGCGAGCTTCTCCATCATGGTGAGCTGCCCGTTCTGGGACGAGGCGAAGGCCCGCGCCATCGAGCCCTTCGTGACGACGCCCGCGCGGCGCGTGCGCGCCATCGAGCGGCTCGCCAAGGCCGGCATCCGCGTCGGCGTGATGGTCGCGCCGATCATCCCGGGCCTGAACGACGAGGACATGGGCGAGGTCCTCCGCGCGGCGCGCGACGCGGGGGCCACCCACGCCGGCATGGTCCTCCTGCGGCTTCCGGGCCCGGTGAAGGACGTCTTCGAGGAGCGCCTGCGCGCCGCGCTCCCGCTGCGCGCCGACAAGGTCATCCGCCGCATCCAGGACACGCGCGGCGGCAAGATGTACGACGCGCGCTTCCTCGTGCGTGGCAAGGGCGAGGGCCCCTACGCGGAGGCCATCGGCGCCCTCTTCGAGCAGACCTGCGCGAAGCTGGGGATGAACACCGGCGAGCGCCACGGCGAGCCCGAGGTAGCGACGTTTCGGAGGCCGACGAATCAGATGGCGCTCTTCTGAGCGAAGGCGCGCAGCCGCGCGCGGGTCGTCTCGCGGTCGTAGTGGTAGGCGATCTGGTCCTCGTCGTAGCGGTGCTCCTGCCCCACGACGCACCGCGATCGCACCTCCGGCGTGGCGCCCGCGATGTCCGCCGTCTCGCGCCCCCCGACACACGGCGCCGGGCACCCGTCGCACGGAAAGCGCTGCCTCCGCGGAGGGTCGACCTCCGCGTCGACGAGCCAGGCCCCGCGCAGCGCCCACCAGGGCCCGTACGTCTCGTGGATGAGCAGCCGGAACGGCCCCGGCGAGCCCAGGCCCGCGAGCTGGCCCAGCGCGATGAACGAGACCCGGGGCGCGAAGTCGAACGCCGCCTCGAAGCGGCGGAAGCGGACCCCGGCCTGCGCCAGCGCTGCGTCGGCGCGGTCGAGGAGCGTCGCGACGAACGCGTCGTAGGGGTGCGGCTCGTCCCAGCGCGCGGGGCTCGCGTCCATGTGGGCGCGAAAGAGCCGCCAGAGCGCCGGTCCCGCGCTCGCCGCGACGACGAGCCCGCGGGCCCCCGGCATCAGCGTCGCGGAACGAAGGGCCTCCGGCGCCGCCGCGTCGTAGGCCGCCACGGGACAGGATCCGACGACCTCGATGCCGCTCCCGGAGAGCGCCTCGCGGACGACGGCGGTCGCGGTCACGGGCGCGGTCGCGACCTAGTAGCTGAACGTCACGGTGTCCGGGTTCTCGCTGGCCGGGAACGCCAGCCCCCGCATCCGGCGGTCGATGCACGCCGCCACCCGGTTGTTCGACGGGTCGACGTTCACCGTCACCCCGAGCGGCTTTCCTCGTTTCACCAGCACGCAGATCTTGGCGTGCGACGAATCCCCCAGGCCGCACGCTACCGCGGCGTTGCTGCTCGTGATGGGCCGCCCGAGCTCGTCCTTCGACAGATCCTTCACGCCCGCCTTGCCCATCGTGATCTGCTGCGGGTTCTCGTCCTGCGCCCGCTCGCAGCTCTTGCCCGTGCTGACGCCCACCGCCACGTGGAGCTCCTCGGTGTCGCCGGTCTTCTTGTCGTGGTCGTAGATGGCGACGTCGATCTTGGTCCCGTCGTCGTTGAGCTTCCCGAGGTCGTTCCAGAACACGATCTTGTCCCCGTGGTAGCCCGTCTTCGTCTTCATGAGCGGGACCTCGATGGCGACCTGCCCCTTGCCCTTCGGGTAGACCAGCACCGCGTCCTTCGACTTCACGTCGGGGCCGAGGAGCGTCACGTCGTCGTCGGTTGCGTCGATAGTGATGTGCACCCCGTCGTCCACCGGCTCGATCTTCACGAGCGCCGAGTAGTCGCGCGCGCCCGCCTTGGCGCACGGCGTGAACACGTCGGTCGACTTCCCCGCGCTGAGGTCGGCGCTCTGCACCTTGTCCGCGTCGCCGCAGGGCTTCACCGCCTGCGCGATCTCGGCCTCGGAGGGCGCCTCCTCGCCGGAGGTCGAGCCGCCCGTCTGGGCGGGCGGCGGGCTCCCG
>JBEKGQ010000427.1:0-6349 GCA_050012715.1 Polyangiaceae bacterium | reverse complement strand
AGGCGGGCGCCGGGGGCATCGGCGGCGTCGGCGGCAACGGCCTGGGCGGCCCGGTGACCACGACCGTGCAGGGCATCCTCTCCGGCACCCCGACGCCCCCCACGTCGTCGACCCAGCTCGGCATGCTCTACCCGTACGACCAGACGGTGTGGCCCCGCGGCATCCTCGCGCCGCTCCTCCAGTGGGCGACGACGCAGACGGCCAACGCGGTCTTCATCCACCTGACGCAGAAGAACTTCGAGTTCCAGGGCTTCTATTCGGGCACCGCGCTCGTCAACATGCCCATCGACGCGACCGCGTGGCAGCAGGCCACCTACGGCAACGGCGGCGACAACCTCCACGTCGAGGTGACGGTGACCGACGGGACGACCGCGTGGGGCCCCCTGTCCGAGAACTGGATCATCGCGCCCGGCGTCCTCCAGGGCACCGTGTACTACGGCTCGTACAACTCGCGGCTCGCGGGCGCCTCCAACGGCGCCGTGCTCGCGATCCAGCCCGGGGCGACGGCGCCGACGATCGCCATCGCGGGGACCGGCTCCTCGTGCAACGTCTGCCACGAGGTGTCCGCCGACGGGTCGACGCTCTTCATGCAGAACGACACGACCGCCGACGGCTACGCGAACGGCTCGTCGTACGACCTCACCGACGGCGGCTCGGTCATCAGCCAGTACACCGGCACCGCCACCGACGGCACGACGAACAACCGGAAGTTCCTCTGGTCGGCGGTGTACCCGGACGGGACGTTCGCGATGGCGAGCTCGCAGTACACGCGCGAGGCCTACCCGGGCAATTCGGTCCTCTTCCAGCGCTCGGACGGGACGCAGATCGCGTCGACGGGGTGGACGAGCACCGTGACGTCGGCGGTCACGCCGGCGTTCTCGACGAACGGCCGCACGATCGCGTTCAACTTCTGGACCGGGACGGCCACGAACGGCGTCTCCCCGGGGGCGGGGCACAACCTCGTCGCGATGGACTTCGACTGCGGCGCGCCGGACGGCGGCACCGGTTGCTCGGGGACGCCGCCGTACGCGTTCTCGAACCTGCGGCAGCTCTACAGCGATCCGAACAACGTGCGCTACCCGGGGTGGCCGGCGTTCCTGCCCGACGCCACGGGCGTCGTGTTCCACAACACGCTCGTGCCGGGGTACGAGAGCCCGGACTGCTCGGCGGGCGGCGGCATGAACTGTTGGCTGACGACGTGGGAGGGGGCGCAGGCGGAGATCTGGTGGACCAACGTGCCCGCCGCCACGTCGACGACGGCCGCGGCCCCGGTGCGCCTCGACGCGCTCAACGGCCTCGTCAACGGCGGCAGCTATCTGCCCACGAACAGCAACCACCCGAACGACACCGTCCTCAACTACGAGCCGACGGTGAACCCCATCGCGTCGGGCGGCTACTACTGGGTCGTCTTCACGTCGCGGCGCATGTACGGCAACATCGCGGCCGGCGACCCGTACGACACCGGCAACGGGACGTACCCGATCCCGAAGAAGCTGTGGGTCGCCGCGATCGACATCGGCGGCAAGCCCGGCGTCGACACGAGCCACCCGGCGTTCTACTTGCCGGGCCAGGAGCTGACGGCGGGCAACCTGCGCGGCTTCTGGGTGGTCAACCCATGCCAGCCGAACGGGACGTCGTGCCTGACCGGCGACGAGTGCTGCAACGGCTTCTGCCGCCAGGGCGACGGGGGCGCGCTGGTGTGCACGAACCAGCCGCCGGGGTGCTCCAACGAGTACGAGAAGTGCACGACGACCGCCGACTGCTGCGGGGCGGCGCAAGGGTTCCAGTGCCTCAATGGGTTCTGCGCGACGCCGGGATCTCAGTAAGCTCGGAGGATGATCGAATGGTCCGAGATGCACCTCGCGATCCGCGACTCGATGCGGCGGTTCGTCGAGGCCGAGGTCGTCCCGCGGATGAAGGACATCGAGCACGGTGACGAGCCCCCGTACGACGTCCTCCGCAAGCTGGTCGCGACGTTCGGGCTGAAGGACATGGCCGAGGCGCGGTTCGCGCACCAGATCGCGAAGGAGAAAGCGCGGGCCGCATCCGGCGCGCCGCCGCCGGAGGAGAAGAAGGCGCGCGGCCCGAGCCCGGAGGCGGGCAACGAGATGGCGATGCGGATGATCCCGATCATCGAGCTGTGCAAGTACAGCCCGGGGATGGTGACCGCCCTCGGCGTCTCGATGGGCCTCACCGCGAACGCGATCCTCTCGCGCGGAACCATCGCCCAGAAGGAGCGCTGGGCCCTCCCGCTCCTCACGCTCGACAAGATCGGCGCCTGGGCCATCACCGAGCCGGGCTCCGGCTCCGACGCGTTCGGGGCCATGAAGTCCACCGCGCGCCGGGACGGCGACGGCTACGTGCTCTCGGGGAGCAAGACGTTCATCACGAACGGCCCTTACGCCGACACCATCGTCTTCATCTGCAAGCTCGACGAGGGGAACGACGCCGCTCACCGCAAGATCGTGAGCTTCGTCCTCGACAAGGGGATGCCCGGGCTGACCCAGAGCAAGCCCCTCCGCAAGATGGGCCTCCACGGCTCGCCCACCGGGGAGCTCTTCCTCGACGACGTTCGCGTGGGGCGCGACCGCCTGCTCGGCGAGACCGAGGAGGCCCCGGCGCGTAGCGCGGCGAAGGACACCTTCGCCTCCGAGCGCACCGGCGTCGCCGCGATGGCGCTCGGCATCGTGGAGCAGTGCCTGCGGCTGTGCGTCGAGTACGCCAAGACGCGCGTGCAGTTCGGGCGCCCAATCGGCGAGTTCCAGCTGATCCAGCTGAAGCTCGCCAAGATGGAGGTGGCTCGCATGAACATCCAGAACCTCGTGTTCCGGCAGATCGAGCTCGCCGCGCAGGGCAAGGCCATGACGCTCGCCGAGGCCTCGGCGTGCAAGCTTTACTCCGCCCAGGCCACCATGGAGGTCACCATCGAGGCGGTGCAGCTCTTCGGCGGCAACGGCTACATGGCCGAGTACCAGGTCGAGCAGCTGTGCCGCGACGCGAAGGTGCTCCAGATCTACGGCGGGACCGACGAGATCCAGATCTCGCAGATCGCGCGCAGCCTGCTCGAGTGACCGCCGTCTCGGACGACCTACTTGAAGTCGATGAGCTCGATGTCGAAGACGAGCGTGCCGGCCGGGGCGCCGGGTCGCGTCGGCTTGTCGCCGTAGGCGAGGTTGCCCGGGATCCAGAAGCGCATCTTCTGGCCCTTGGTCATGAGCTGCACGCCCTCGGTCCAGCCCTTGATGACGCCGCCGAGCGAGAAGGTCGAGGGCTGCCCGCGTGTGACCGAGCTGTCGAACATCTTCCCGTCCGGCGTCCAGCCCGTGTAGTGCACCGTCACCTGGCTCGCTGCCGTCGGGTGCGCGGTTCCGACCGCCGGCGTGAGGGCGCGGTACTGCAGGCCCGACGCGGTCTTCTTCGCCGTCGCGGGGGCCGCCTTCACGTCCTCCGGCACGGGCGGCGGCTTGGGGGCGGCGGTGATGTCGAGCAGCTCCACGTCGAACGTGAGGTTGCCCGCCGGCTGACCGCCGCGCGGGTGCTCGCCGTAGGCCAGCGCCGCCGGGATCCAGAAGCGACGCTTCTCGCCGACGACCATGAGCTGGACCCCCTCCGTCCAGCCCGGGATGACGCCGTTCAGCGGGAACGTGATGGGCTCGCCGCGCTGCACCGAGCTGTCGAACATCTGCCCCGCCGTCGTCCAGCCCGTGTAGTGCACCTTCACCTTGTCCGTCGGGCCCGGGTGATCCTTGCCGGTGCCCGGCGTGAGCACCTTGGACGCGAGGCCCGAGGCGGTCTTCACCGCGTCCGCGGGCGGCGCGGCGACGTCCGGCGGCGCCGGGATGCCCGACGGCGTGGGGGCGGGGGCCGTGACCGAGGCACTGGCGGAGGGGGCTCCTGCCTCGGCGGCTCCGGCGCTGCCACCCGAAGGCTCAGCGCACGCCGCGGCGGCGAGGACCGCCAGCGTGATGCCCATCCAGCTCGCCCACTTCGTGCCCGATGCCTGGTTCCATGCCTTCATGGCCCCGCCCTGTAGCACGACTCGCGATCCGAGGTACGAAGGGAGAGACGCGGCATGGGGAAGAAGCTCGAGCTCGCCGTGGCCATCCTCAACGGGACGGTCGGGGACTACCTCGCGGGTACGCGCAACGGCCTGGCCACGCCGATGCAGCTCGTCGCGGGAGGCGCTCCCCTCCCCCTCGAGCGCGCCGCCATCGAGCGGGCCTATCCCGCGGCCGGCTCGCGGATCGTCCTCCTGGTGCACGGCCTCATGTGCAGCGAGAGCGTGTGGGACTTCCCGGACGGGACCGGCGACTACGGCGCCTTCCTCGAGCGCGACTTCGGGCTCACCCCGCTCTATCTCCGCTACAACAGCGGCCTCGCCATCCCGGACAACGGCGCGGAGCTCGCCAGGCTGCTCGAGGCGCTCCTCGGCGTGTGGCCGGTGCCCATCGACGACATCCTCCTGCTCGGCTTCAGCATGGGCGGGCTCGTCGTTCGCGCGGCGTGCCACCACGCCAGCGTGAGCGGCGCGCGCTGGCTCTCGCGGGTCCGCCGCGCCATCTACGTCGGCACCCCTCACCTCGGCGCCTCGTACGAGCGCGTCGGCCGCGTCCTCTCGAGGCTCGCCGCCGCGGTCCCCGATCCGTTCGCGCGCCTCGCCGCGCAGATCGGCGATCTCCGCAGTGACGGCATCAAGGACCTCGGCGACGCCGACCTCCGCCACGAGGATCGCGCGCGACGCCGGGCCTGGTCGCTCCGGGATCCCGAGCACCCGGTGCCCCTCTTGCCGGACCTCCAGCACTACATCGTGGCGGGCGCGCTCTCGACCGATCCGCGGCTCTCGATGGTCTTCGGCGACGCCCTCGTCCCGATGTCGAGCGGCACGAACGGCTTGCGGGCGGAGCCGGGCACGCTCGCTCTTCCGCCGCGGCACGTGAAGGTCCTCGCGGGGACGGCGCACATGACGCTCGCCCACGACGCGCACGTGTACGACCAGATCCGCGAATGGTGCCAGGAGGACGGATGAGCGACATGCGGCGCTGGCGTGGTCTCGTCGCCCTCGTGCGCGACGCGGTGGAGCACGGGTCGCGCGCGGTGGAGAAGGTGCAGCTCGAGACCGCGGGGCGCCCCTTCGGGATCCTCGAGCAGATCCCGGCGGTCGCCGAGCCGACGCGCATGGTGCACGTGATCCACGACGCGACGGTGAGCGGGGTGCACGGCGTCGTGCGCGCGGTGAACCGCGCCTTGGGAACGACGATCGACGTCGTGCTGCGCGTGGCGGAGGAGAAGAGCCACCAGGACGCGGGCGCGCCGAAGGAGTGACCGGCGGCGAGGACGCGAACGACGCGCCCAGACCGCTCAGAGCGTCGCGCGCAGGGTCGCGACCGCTCGCTTCAGCTCCGTCGGATCGAGGGACGCGAAGCCGAAGCGCGCGTGGGGCCGGGCGCGCCCATCGAAGGTGAAGGCGCGGGCGGTCTGGAACGAGAGACCGGCGTCTCGTGCGCGCTCGGCCCAGCGCTCGACGTCGACGCGGGGGCCGACCTTGGCCCACAGCGCGGTGCCGCCCGGGGGGCGCGTGAAGGACACGGCGTCGCCGAGAGACTGCTCGAGCGCCGCGGCGAGCACGTCACGACGCTCGGCGTAGGCGGAGCGAGCGCGCCGGGCGTGGCGCTGCACCTCGCCGTCCTCGAGCAGCTCGGCCACCGCGTGCTCCACCACCTGGTCGCCCTGCCGGTCCACGTGCGCGCGAAGGGCGGTCAGAGCGTCCACGAGTGGGCGCGGCGCCACGAGGTACCCGACCCGGAGGCCGGGAGCGAGGATCTTCGAGAGCGAGCCGACGTAGATGATGACGCCGCTGCGGTCGGCCGACGCGAGCGGCAAGACGGGGCGGCCGTCGTAGTGGAACTCGTGGTCGTAGTCGTCCTCGATGATGGCGATGCGCTCGGCGCGCGCGAGCTCGAGCAGCGCGAGGCGCCGCCCCGGCGAGAGCACCGCCGTCGTCGGGTACTGGTGGTGCGGCGTGAGGTAGACGGCGCGGACCCGCTGCGTCCGGGTGAGGCGCTCGATGGCGTCGACGCTCGCCCCGCGGTCATCGACCGGGACGCTGACGAGCTTGGCCCCGGCGAGCGCGAGCACGCGCCACGCCGGGCGATACCCGAAGGCCTCGACGACGACGACGTCCCCCGGGGAGAGGAGCGTCCGCGCGAGGAGATCGAACGCCATCTGCGAGCCGCGCGTCACGAGCACGTCGTCGGGGCTCGCCGCCACCGCGCGCGTCGCCGAGAGCATCCACGCGAGCGCCTCGCGCAGCCGAGCGTGTCCGCGCGGGTCGCCGTAGCCGAGCGCCTCC
>JBEKGQ010000426.1:0-6354 GCA_050012715.1 Polyangiaceae bacterium | reverse complement strand
GTGCCCGAACGCCACCCCGACCGCGCGCGCTTCGGACCTCGCCCCGGGTCTCCCCCGCCACAGCAGCGTCCAGGCGATCGGCGCAACCACCCACGCCACCAGCGCAAGCGCCCGCGCCGGCTCGATGAGCATCACGGGAACCACCGCCGCACCGAGCAGCGACGACCAGCGCACCCCGACCTTGATCCCCTTCCAGCGCTCGGCGTCGAGCTCGTGCTCGCACTCGTCGCACGCCTCCCTCGCCACTTCGCCCGCCGCGCTCGCCTCTTCTCCCGCCGCGCTCGCCACCTCTCCCGCCGCGTTCGGGCCGCCGGAGGCACCCAGGCACAGCGAGCAGACAGCAGCGACTCGTCCGGGCGCGCGGTACATCACGACGTCTCCTCGAGCGAGCCTAGGCGTGGCTCCCTAACCCGGCCCTAACCGCAAACGGATGACACCCCGTCGCTGCAATCTTGAGCCGCGGCCGGAAGGGGACGCCATCGAGAGCCCTGGGCCCACTCGGCCCCCACGAGCCGCGTGCGACGGTGCGCGCATCGCTCGGAGGCCCCGTGAGAGCAAAGGCGTCCTTCCTCGGTCTCGTGTGTGTGGCCTCGGTCGGGGCTTGTTCGAGCGGCGGACCGCCCAGCGGCTTCGCGTCGAGCAGCTCCTCCGGCAGCTCCGGCGGTTCGACGAGCAGCGGAAGCTCCGGCAGCGGCACGCCCGAGGGCGACGGCTCGGTCGGGATGTTCGGCAGCAGCTCCGGCGGAAGCGGGAGCGGCGGCCCGAGCTCGACGTGCAACGTCACGGACCAGAACGTCGACATGGACATGGACGGGTGGACCCCCGCCCAGGGCGACTGCAACGACTGCGATCCGAACGTGAACCCGGGCGCGATCGACGTGTGGCACGAGCCCGCCGACGGCGGCGCAGGCTACTGGGGCGACGAGGACTGCAGCGGCAACCCCGGCGACAACGCGATGCCGTGCGACACCGGGCTCGCGCTCGACGACGTGACGGCGGGGGACGGCGCGAAGGCCATCGAGCTCTGCGCCACGGCGACGACGAGCGACCGCAAGTACGGCGTGCTCTCGGCGTCGTACGTCCGCGCCAACGGGACCGCGGTGACGACGCCCGGCAACCAGGTCGGCATCGAGGGCGCCTGGGGCACGAACGTGAAGGTCCAGGGCGGCGCGAACATGCTCGTCCTGTCGAGCGGCTACGCGCGCACCATCGGGCAGCCCAACGCGTGCAACGGCATCTCCTGCGTCACGAACGCCACCGGCACCCCGCCGACGGGCTTC
This sequence comes from Polyangiaceae bacterium, assembly GCA_050012715.1. Classification (GTDB taxonomy): domain Bacteria; phylum Myxococcota_A; class Polyangia; order Polyangiales; family Polyangiaceae; genus Palsa-1150. The sequence continues at coordinate 5,074 of JBEKGQ010000426.1, read as the reverse complement.
CCGGAGGACGATGCCGCGTGCCCGCCTACGCCGGCCATCGCCGACGACATCGCGCTCGAGCTCCAGATCCGCGCGCCGACGAACGCGACCGGATACTCGTTCAACTTCAAGTTCTACTCGTTCGAGTATCCGAACTACGTCTGCGACACGCAGGGCTATAATGACCAGTTCGTCGCGCTCGTGAACCCGGCGCCGACCGGCGCGTACGTCCCGAGCGGCTCGAGCTTCGGGAACATCTCGTTCGACAGCAACCACAACCCGGTCAGCGTCAACATCGGGTACTTCGACGTCTGCGACCCGACGACGCCGACCCGCTTCGCCCAGAGCTGCAAGAGCAGCGGCGGCACGTGCCCGGCGCTCCCGAGCCCGTACTGCCCGCTCGGCGTGGGCGACCTCGCGGGAACCGGCTTCGACACGTGGTCGACCGACGGACCGGCCGGCGCCACGCGCTGGCTGAAGACGCAGGCGCCCGTCACCCCCGGCTCGACGATCACGATCCGCTTCGCGATGTGGGACGCGGGGAATGCGCTCTACGACTCGACGGTGCTCGTCGACGACTTCCAGTGGATCGCCACCGGCGGCACCGTCGGGGTCGGGACGACGCCGGCTCAATGAGTCAGAACCGCAGCGTCAGCTCGGCCCGCGCGCCCTCGAACGCCGGAAAGAACCGGCAGATCCCGCTCGCGCAGCGAAAGGCGGCGCGCTGCTCGCCGACGAAGACGCGCACGTTCGAGCTGCTCGTGAACTTGTAGAGCGCCGCGCCGTTGAAGTAGAGCAGCGGCTGCCCGACCATCGTCGTGTACTCGAAGCCCTGCGTGAACACCCACTTGGGAGCCATCCGCAGGGCGACGTAGTTCTCGCCCTCCGTCCACCAGTGGGGGTTCTGTGATGAGTCCTCGTTGAACCCCTCTTCCTTGCGGTGGCGATCGCGGCCCTGGATCTCGAGCGACCACGGGCCGCCGAGGTACTTCGCGATGGAGTACTCGAGGTGGTGCTCGCGGTACTGGACCATGTGGTCCTCGCGCGTGTCGTCCCGCGCCCCGAAGGAGCCGAAGATGTGGCTCAGCTTGCCGTCGAAGTAGTACTCGAAGCCGCCGACGCCGTCGTAGACGATGTCCTCCACCTGAGGGTTCGGCACCGGCGCGATGGTGTGGCCCGACTGATCGCACGCGCCGCTCGGCTGCTCGGTCTGCGAATAGGCGGCGACGCCCTGGCCGTAGAGGAGCAGATCCTTCGTCGGGCTCACGTCCTCGCGCAGGCGCCCGCCCTCGACGCACGCGTTGAAGTCGCCGGTGCCCTCGGCGTCGAGCATGTTGAACGACTCGGCGGGCGGGAGAAACGAGTACGCGACGATGGCGAACTCGGGGGCCGGCTGCCCGACCGACGCGGCGACGGTGTAGAAGTTGCGGTTGCTCTTCAGCTCGAGCGTCGTGTTCGTGATGCCGGCGTCGAAGGCGAGCGTCGCGTAGAGCGCGTTGCCGTCGAGGTTCGTCGTCTGCCCGGGCAGATCGCTCTGGCGCTGCTGGACCGCCGCCTCGATGTAGAGCTTTCCGTGGCCGCCCAGGCTGGGCACTTCGATCGACTGGCCGGCCATGGTGATGTCGTGCGCCTTGAGACCGCGCGGGGTGTCGTTCAGCGACGAGAGCCAGGTGTCGGTGTCCGTCGTGTTGCACGTGCCGAAGATCACCGTCCCGGGATCGCTCGCGAGGTCGGTGTCGATGTTGGCGCCGCTGTACTGATACGGCGCGCAGCGCGTGAAGTGCACGACGTGGGTCGAGAGGGTCACCGGAAGCCCTCGACCGGCCTGGAGATCGATCCCCACGATGCGATCGCTCCCGAACACGGGTTGCCGCAGATCGCCGGCCACGAGGTTGCTCGTGACGAAGAGCGACCGGCCCGTCGCCTCGTCGACCCGAGACGGGTTGGCGAAGCCGGCCACCACGGTCAGCGCGAACGGATCCCTCTCGATCTGCACCTTCGCACCGCGGACGGTCGTGTCGATGCCGAGCTCGTCGACCTTGCGCATCGAGAGGGTGAGCCCGCGCCCGAACTGCACGTAGGAGTCGCCCGCGGTGACCTCGAGGCCGGGGGCCGCGTACGTCAGCCACAGCTTGGCGGGATAGATCGAGTCGATGTACCGCGACTCGTTGTCTTGCGGGAGGATGGTCTTGTACGACGGATATTCGCTGAGGTAGCCCGCGTTGTCGGCCGGACGCCGCCAGTAGACCGCGGAGTCGAGGCGGACCCCGGCGGTCCAGCGCTCCCACCGGAGGGCGGCGTTGATGCGGTTGATCCACTCGCCCCAGCCGCTGTCCTCGAGGGTGATCGCCCCGGGGTTGGACTGACCGGACGGCGTTCGGGCGTCGAAGTGCTGCGCGACGATCGTCGTCTCGGTGACGTCGAGCTGGATCGGCTGCTTGTCCGCGGTGCCGACGTCGACCGCGAGCGCGCGCGCCGGGACGAGCAGCGTGGCGAGCGCACACGCGAGGGCGACGGTGCGTCGGCGCACGGGCGCGACCCTAGCCAACACGCGTCCGGATTGGAACTCCCTATGGCGCTAAGGCGCCGGCGTCGGCGCCCCGAGGGCCCGATCGACGTCGGCGGCGACGAGCTTCTCGTCGCCCGGGGCGTACCCCTCACGGACGGCGACGATGCGGCCGCCCTTGTCGATGATGACACTCAGCGGCATCGACTTCTTCGGGTTGAAGAGGGACGCGATGCGCGAGTCCTCGTCGGTCACCACCGGGAAGTCGAGGTCGAACCGCTTCACGAACGACGGGACGTCGGCCACCGTCTCGGGCCCGTCCATGGCCACGCCCACGACGAGCAGGCCGCGCGAGCGCTGGCCGTCGAACATCGCCCGGAGATGCGGGAACTCGGCCTTGCACGGCTCGCAGTACGTCGCCCAGAAGTCGAGCAGCACGACGTCCTTCCCGAGGTGGTCGCTCAGGCGGAACGTCTTCCCCGCGATGTCGCGCCCGGTGAAGTCCGGCGCGAGGGTGCCCGCCGCGGAGCCGGACGCGCCTTCGGTGCTGCTCGGAGCGGAGGTCGACTGGCCGCTCCCGCACGCGGCGAGCACGAGAGACGCGAGCGCGACGAGGGGCGCGAGGTGGGGAGAGCTCATGCCGGGGGGTTATATCAGTTGCAGGTGACGCCCGCTGGGAGCGGATAGCTCGGCGTCGCCGGCAGAGCCGCCACGCCGGGCTGGATCTCGCTGCTCACCGAGCCGTTCCAGCCCTCGCTCGACGTCAGCATCTCCATCGTGCGGACGTCGAAGTCGGCGTTCCAGGGGATGGCGGAGGCCTGGAAGAAACCCCCGAAGTTCTGGAGCCCGGGATCGAGCATCTCGGTGAAGTTCGAGCTGTGCTGGGTGATCCACGACTGAAGATCGCTCTGGGTGGCGGGCACGCCCTCGGTCGGTCCGTCGTCGAGCGCCTGGATGAAGACCACGCCGTCTCCCTTGAGCACGCTCGACGACGAATTGAGGTCGGCCACGACGGCGGTCGTCTCCTCGTTGCAGGGCTCGCACCACACGGCGGCGACCGAGATGTGGAGGAGCTTGTAGCGCTTGTTGCACGGGTCGTAATAGTCGGCGAGCGAGATGGTCTGGATCGGCTGGCTCATGTCGCCGTTGAGGTACCCCTGGAACTTGAAGTCCTGGATGACGCTGCCGGGCGTCGACCCGGTGCGCGCGTTGTGGCCATAGCCGCCCGAAGGGCACGGGTACGCGACGCCGTCGGGGTTCACGTCGGTGGGGTCGCACGTCCCGCTGCTGCCGCCATCGTCACCCGCGTCGGACGGCGTGCTGCTGCACGCGGACAGCATCGGTGGGCTACCGAGAGCAAGCGCTCCCAGCGCCGCGATCCACGCTCCCACCGAGTGCATCCTCATCGCGGCGACCCTCTCCCCCCCAGGCCAAGACCGCGGAAAGGGTAGTCTTGCCCGGCGGGTCGTCAAGGCGAGCGCGGAAGGGAGCCGCGCCGTTCGGGGTCGAAGTCGGAGTCGGAGTCGGCCCCGCGCTCCCTCACTGCGGCGGCGCCTCCGAGCACACGTGGTTGATGCACGTCGCCCCCTGCGGCGCGCTGCAGCAGTCGCTGTTCACGTTGCACTTGTCGCCATCCTGCGAGCATCCCTGGCTCTGCGACGAGCACACCGCCGCGCCAGCGTCGCCCGCGGAGCCGCTGCAGTAACCGCCGCAGCACTCGGTGCCGGAGGCGCAGCCCTGGCCGTCGCCCTTGCACGGATCGAGCGCCCAGAAGCCGCGCATCGCGAGGTTCTGCTCGTCCTGGCCGGTAAGGTGGAACACGGGGTGGCTCGGGTCGACGCCCGGCTTGGGGTTCTGGTCGATGGCCGCGACCCAGAGCTGCTTCACGACCGTCTTGTCGCCGGTGAGGATGTTGCCGTAGGTGCGGCGGCTCGTGATGACGGCCCAGAAGTACCCTCCCGCCGCCACCGGCGCGAAGCTCGGCTCGAAGTTCCACGAGAGGTCGCGCGCGCCGGCGGCGAAGGGGTAGCCGTCGCCGTCGAGCTTCGCGAGGCGGACCTCCTGGTTCGGCGTGACGGCGCTCGCGAAGTAGAGGTCGCCATTGCCGGTGCGCGTGTCGGCGCCGGCGGTGCGCGAGTACATGACCCACTGGCCGTCGGGGGTGATGGTCGGCCACGCGATGCGCATCGACGCGTCGGTGCCAGTCGGGACGAGCGTCTGCTCGCCGTAGAACATCGGGCTCTTCGTCTCGTCGAACTGGTAGACCTTGAGGTCGCCGGGCGGGGGGACGTTCCAGCTCGCGTACCAGCCCATCGGGTCCCCCGCGTCGACGAAGGCGACGCGCGTTCCGTCGGGCGACCACGTGGGCTGCGTGACGGGGACGTTCATGAGGCCACTGGTGGGCACGGGCATCCCGTCGGCCGTCGTGTAGACGCCGAGGAAGCCGGTGGTCTTGCCGTCGTTGGCGTAGGCGAGGGCCTCGGCCATGCCGTTGGTCAGGATGTACTTGCCCGTCGGCGACAGCGCCGAGTTCATCCATCGGACGACCGAGCTGCTGCTGCCGCTGGCCGCCCCCCAGGTACCGCCGAG
>JBEKGQ010000425.1:0-6366 GCA_050012715.1 Polyangiaceae bacterium | reverse complement strand
GGGACTATCATTACATCCCCGCTGCGGCGATGACGGAGATGTTCTGGGTGTTTCTCGGGGTCCGTACATGGCATGGCGCCCAGCACTCGAAAGCGGCCGGGCCGACGCTCGCCATAGCCCTCGCCGCCTGGGTCGGGGTTCGCAACCTCGATTGGCTCCAGACCAGTCGTTGGATGAACGAGAGCGATCGGAACGCCGACGATGCCGAGCTCCTCGCGGCACGTGAGACGGCCGGATTCATAGCGAGCCACGTCGACGCGAGCCAACGCGTGTTCTATTACGGTCAACTGACGGAGATTCCACTGTTCGCGCACCGCCGGCCCGCTACCCCTTACATCGTGCCGTGGCTGGCGTTCGGAGGAAAAGGAGCGGTACTGAAGACCGAACTGTTGACGCCAGAGCAGCGTGCCGGCATCGATGTGATGCGCGCGTCTCTCACGGGCGACTTGTGCGCGAAGCTCGTCAAGGAGCCCCCCGCGGCAGTAGCGACGACGGAAAACTGGTGTGTCGACGGTGACTGCGTCAAAGAGATCGGCGGGTTTTGTCCAACGGTGCCTGCGATGCTCGCCGAGAAGTACCTTCCTCCCACGGCGTTCGGGCCCAACCGCGTCTATCTGTTGCGGTCGTCGGCAGACGTCCGGACGGGCCCATAGAGAATCGTCGCCCGTCTTCCTGAGCGAGTGCAGATGTGATGCCGCTCTCAGCGTCCGCCGTCGTGCTGGAAGGGCAGCGTCCGATACCGCTGGAGAAGAAGGCTCTGGCGCGTCTCGAGCGACTCCTCCTTGCCGCGAATGAAGACGTGCTCGACGCGCGTGCTGGTCTGCAGCGGATCGCCGCTCCACACGACCACGTTGGCGACCGCGCCCTTCTCCAGTCGCCCGTAGCCCTTGAGGCCGAAGGCGTCCGCGGGGGCTTCGGTGACGGCGCGGATGGCCGCCTCGTGGTCCATGCCGAGGCGCACGGCGTTGCCCGCGCGCTGCCAGAGGAGCCGCGCCTGATGCGCGGAGAACGTGCTCAGCACGACGCGGACGCCGGCCTGCGCGAGGATCGCCGCGTTGTCGGATCGCGCGTGCAGCCGATCGAAGCGCGACGGCAGATCCTCGAGCGGGTCGATGACGACCGGCACTTTGTGCCGCGCGATCTCCTCGGCCATCATCCACGCCTCGCCGGCGCCGGCGAGGACGAGCTTCAGCTTCAGGTCGTCGGCGAGGCGCAGGGCGGCCTCGATGTCGCTCGCGCGCTCGGCCCACACGACGAGCGGCTGCTCGCCGCGCACCACCGGCACGAGGGCCTCGAGCCCGGCTCGGTGCAGGCTGAGCGGCCGCACGCCGTTCGCGTCGTACTGCGCGCGGTGCGTCGCGTAGAAGCGCGCGTCCTCGAGCGCCTCGCGCAGCGCGAGCCACATGCCGCCGCGGCTGCCGGTCACCGACTGCGCGGTCTCTTCGTCGACCCTCGCGTGCTGCGCGAGGGTCGGCCGCACGACCGCCTCCGCCACCGTGTCGCCGGCGAGGTCGACGAACGCGCTCTGTCCTCCGAGGAGCCCGTGCGACGGGACCACGACCACGGAGGTGACCCCGCGCGTGCGCGTCACCGGCACGACCGCCGAGCGCGGGTTGTACCCGTCGATCATCCGCAGGCCCGGCGTCATCGAGCCGCGCACGTCGGTGTCGTTCGAGCCCGACTCGAGGTCCACCTCCACCGCGCCGACGTCGGTCCCCACGTCGATGAAGCCGGCGGTGACGACCTTGCCACGCGCGTCGATGGTGCGCGCGCCGGCCGGAACGGCCACCGCCGTTCCGACCGCGACGACCTTGCCGCCGGCGATGAGCACCGTGCCGTCCTCCAGCGGTGGATGATCCCCGGGCACGTGGACGCGCGCGTGCATGATCGCGACGACCTGCGGCTCCTCGGCACGCGCGGCCGGCGCGACGAGCGCGAGCGAGGCCGCGAGCAGCGGGGCAAGAGAGAAGCGGCTCATTTGGCCTCCTGCTTCGCGGGCATGCCGCGGACACCGAGCTCGAAGTCGCTCCAAGGCGCGCCCACGTGGGCGCGGTCGAACACCGTCTGTCCGTCGATGTAGACGAGCTCCGCGCGCGCATACACGCTGAACGGGTCCTCGCTCCAGACGACGACGTCCGCGCGCTTGCCCGGCTCCAGCGTCCCGACCTGGTCGTCGATACCGAGCGCCCACGCCGGATTCGCGGTGAGCCACTTGAGGGCGTCGTCGTCCTCGAGCTTCACCCCTGCGGCGCGCCCCGCGGCCAGGGACTTGCCGGCGGACTGGTTCAAGAGCTGGATCGCGATCGGCGAGTCGGAGTGCACGACGGCGCGTGCGCCCGCCTCGGTCACGAGCGCGAGGTTCTCCGGGATGCCGTCGTAGGCCTCCATCTTGAAGCCCCACCAGTCGTCCCACGTCACGGCGGCGACGCCCCGCGCCGCCAGCACGTCGCGGATCTTGTAGGCCTCGAGCGCGTGGTGGAAGGCGCGCACCTTGAAGCCGAACTCGTCGGCGATCTGCAGCGCCGCCAGCATGTCGTCTGCCTGGTAGCAGTGCCACTCGACGAGGATGTCGCCGCGCATCACGAGCGCGAGCGTCTCGAGGGCGAGGTCCCGATCCGGCGGCTTCTCCTCGCCCTTCTCCGACTTCTTGTTCGCGTCCTTCTCGGCTTCCTTCGGCGCCTCGGCGGGCGGCGGCTTCGGGTCCCGTTGCTTGCGCGTCCAGTCGTCCCAGTCGCGCGCGTACTTCTGCGCCTTGAGGAACGTCTCGCGCACCGCGCGGAGGTTGCCCATGCGAGTCGTCGGCGAGCGCTTCATCTCGCGGTAGACCCGCTTCGGGTTCTCGCCGCAGGCCATCTTGAGGATCTCCGGCGCGCCCGGGAAGCGCATCGCGCGCGCTCCCCTCTGCGGCACGAGGTGCATCACGATGCCGCGTCCCCCGATGAGGTTCCCGCTGCCCGGCAGCACGCCGATGGTCGTCACGCCTCCCGCGACGGCCCGCTCGAGCGCCGGATCTTGCGGCCAGAACGAGTGCTCCGCGCGGATGCCGGCCGTGACCGGATCGGTCATCTCGTTGCCGTCGTCGTGCCCCTCGGTGTCCGGCACCGGGTAGACGCCCATGTGCGAGTGCGGGTCGATGATCCCGGGCGTGACGAACCGCCCGTTCGCGTCGACGATGACGGTGCCCTCCTTGGGAGGCGGCCCGTCGCCCTCGCCCACCGCCGCGATGGAGCCGTTCTCCATCAGGAGGAACCCCGGGGAGAACCGCTTTCCCGTCGCCGTCATCACGGTCGCGTGACGCAGCAGCACCGAGGGAGGATGAACCGGCGGCGCAGGGTCAATCGCGACGCGCGCGCGCCCCTCGGGACCCGCGAAGGGATCCGCGGGCACGGAGGAAGCGGGGCGCGCCTGGGTCTGTGGTGGCGGCGGGGCGGGCGGCAAGCACGCGGCGACCGCGAGCGACAGCCCGCCGCTTGCGGTGACGAGGAGGGACAGGCAACGCATGGGGGGCGCATCCTACGCGCCCATCGCGCCGGCTTTCCGGCGTTTTTCGGTGCCTACGCTGCAGCGCGGCTTACTGGTTCGGCTTGGCCGCCGCGCTCGTCCCGAGCTTGGTCGCCGGGCCATCGCCCTGGATCGTCGGGTCCTTGTGCTCCTGCTCGACGAACTGCACCCCGTCCTCCGCGTTGCCCTGCGGCGCGGTGACCCCGCCCGCGGCCTGCGTGAAGGCCTGCGAGGGAGGGGCGGACGCGACCGGCGGCGGCGTCGGCGAGGACGCGCACCCGAAGGCGCCGAAGGTGAGCGCCGCGACGGCGACGAGAAGCGAAGACCGGTAGGATGAGGAGTGGGACATGTTCGTACCCCCTTGCTACGGTGGGATTACGTCTTTTCTTCCCTCAGTGCAAGCGCTGAGGTGCACAATTCAGCTACGCACGGATCGTTGCGCACCGGAGACGGCGCGTTCGATGGGGTCAACGTCGCGAAAGCACGGGGAAAGCGCGCCGCCTCCGGGTGGTCACTGCTATCGTCACCCGCACAGACGACGTGCCGACTGTTCAGACCTCGCATCCGACGATCCGGATCCTCAGCTACAACGTGCGCTACTTCGGGCACGCGACGCGCGGACTGGCGAGCACGAAGAAGGCGATGACGCGCATCGCCGACGCGATCGCCGCGCTCAAACCGCTGCCCGCCATCGTGTGCCTCCAGGAGGTGGAGACCCGGTCGCTGCGGTCGACCGTCGCCCATCCCACCGGCGCCGAAGAGACGCAGCTCGAGCGGTTCGCGCACATGCTGTCCGAGTCTCTGGCGGCGGCGGGAAGGCCGGACCGCTTCGAGGCCTACTACTTCCCCGCGCACGCCTATCGGCTTTCCGAGCGCACCAAGGTCTACACGACGGGACTCGCGATCCTCGCGCACGGCGACTTCGCGGTGGACCACCACAACGCCGGGACCCCTCACGACATCACCCACCGCCGCCCCGTCGCTGCCGCGCGCGCCATGAAGCAGACGCGCATCTGCGCCCACGTTCGCTTCCGGCACCGCACGCAGCGTTTCTTCGGGCCCATCGACGTCTTCAACACGCACCTGAGCCTCCCGAGCACCCTCTCGCGGGCGTTCTGGACGGAGCCGCGCCGCATGGGCTGGGGCCCCAACCAGCTCGAGGAGGCGAAGAACCTCGCGCGCTTCGTCGAGAAGGAGCGCGCGAGCGATCGCTTCGTCGTCGTGGGGGACTTCAACGCGCTCCCGGGGTCCCCGGTGTACGAGCACCTCGTCGCCGGTCCGGCGTGGGTCGATGCGTTCGCGCACCGCTACAAGCTGAACGTCGAGGAGCTCGCGAGCTGGCCCACCGCGGGGTTCATGCGGATGCGCATGCACTTGGACCACGTCTTCACCGGGCGAGGGATCCGGTGGCTCGACTTCGACGAGACGCATCCCTTCGGCGACCGGACGGCGGCGTTCCACGGACTCTCGGACCACATGCCGATGATCGCGCGGTGCCGCGTGGCGCGGGAGAACAGCCTTCCGCCGACCTGACCCCCGCCGTACCGACGGTCGCGGGGCGACGGAAAAAAGTCGCCTCGACCGTGGGACGAGCGCGATGGCGGTGCCTCTTCCGATCGAGCTCTCACGCGCTGGGAGCCATCCCAAGGAGCTCGTCGACGCATGCCCCGAAGAACCGCCTCGCGCGGCGCACGCCCGCGCATCCTCATCGCCATCCTGACGGCTCTCCTCTCGTGCGCGCTCTTCGCGCCGAGCGTTCTCGCCAAGGGTGCGGCTCACCCCAAGGCCGTCGAGCCCCCTCCCGCCGTCGAGCCTCCCCCGTCGGCCGAGCCCGCGCCGGCATCGGTCCCGACCTCCGGCGGAGGCGAGGACGACGACACCCTCCCGCCGCCGCACCCACCGGTGACGATGACGGTCGCGCTCATGCTGCGCGAGCTCAACAAGTTCGACCTCAACAACGGCTCGTACAATGCCGAGTTCGACGTCGCGGTGAGCTGCGACGAGGAACCGTGCAAGCCGGAGCTCGACCTCGCCAACGGCAAGATCCTCGGCAAGCCCGAGAAGCTGAAGGACGAGCCTCTCCGCAAGGAGTACCGCATCAAGGCCGAGATCGCGGCGGAGCTCGATCTCTCCGCGTACCCCTTCGACAGCCACCTCCTGCCCATCGTCCTCCAGGACAAGGGTGACCCCGAGCAGATCCGCTACAAGCTCGACACCGCGGACACCAGCGTCAACCCGAAGATCAAGCTGCCGGGCTGGCAGCTCGGCCAGTGGCTGGCCATCGCGGGAGAGGACGAAGCGGGCGTCTCCCAGGTCCACTTCTACGTCGAGGCCAACCGCCCGCCGCTGACCGCGTTCTTCAAGGCGTGCGTGCCGGTCCTCATCATGATGTTCGTCGCCGCGTTCACGCTGCTCCTCAAGCCCAAGAGCGCCTCCGGGCGCCTCGCGACGGCGACCGGCGGCCTGATGTCCCTCGTCATGTTCCACGTCGGGCAGGTCACGTCGCTCCCACCGCAGGGGGAGCTCACGCGCTTCGACAAGCTCATGGTCGCCACGTACCTCGTCTACCTCGCGAACGTGGCCTTCAGCGTGATGATGGTTCGCTTCGAAGAGAAGAAGAACGAGCGCATGAGCGAGCTGATGTACCTGGCGGCTGCCGGCGCGGTGCCGGGCCTCCTCATCTGCACGTGGACCGCCGTCTTCTTCCAGCTCGTTTGACCCCGCTGCTTTCACCGAGGTGATGCCATGACCGATCTCTACATCTGGAAAGCCGAGGGCCAGCCGCTCGGTCCGTACACGCCCGAGTCCCTCGCGCGCGCCATCGCCGACGGCGCCGTCGGTCGCGACGCCTTCGTCGCGCCGGCG
>JBEKGQ010000424.1:0-6372 GCA_050012715.1 Polyangiaceae bacterium | reverse complement strand
CTCGATGCCCGCCGCCCCCTGCTACGCTCGTCCGAGGGGCCGTCGGGACGTCAGGGCGCTGCCTCTGAGTCATCGGGAAGGAGGCTTGCCATGGGTTCGACACTTCGTGCGAGGTGGGGGCTCGCCGCTCTCGCGACGCTCTGTGCCACCGCGGGGCTCGTCGCCTCCGGCGCGTCGTGCGGTGGTGGCAAGTCGGGGGCGCAGGCCGACGACGGCTCGGTCGATGGCTCCGGGGTCGACGGCGTGGCGACCGGCGACGGACCGGCAGGCGGCGACGGAGGCGTCGGGGCCGACGTCACCGGCGGGGACGCCGGGGACCCCTGCGCGGTCGACACGGGCGGGACCTCCAGCGCCACGTCGATCACGGCGGTGTGGGCGAACGAGGGCGGCGACAAGGTCACGCAGGACGAGCTTCGCGCCGCCGCGAGCCCGACGGCGGTCGTGAACAGCGTGTGGGACGGTCACTGCGTCAGGACGTTCGGCGCGAAGAACGAGGTCGTGTCGTTCAACGTGATCCTCGAGGCCGCGACGTCGAAGGCCACGATGGTCAGCGTCACGCTCGGCAACCTCAGCGGCCCCGGCGGCACGGTGATCCGCTCCGCGCCTCGGACGACCGACAAGCTGTTCGACTGGACGACCACCGAGGCGGAGCTCTTCTACGTTCGCTACCTGCAGATCAAGGGCCTCAGCCAGCAAGCCTACGGGACGATGGCGACCTGGCAGGAAGCCACCTTCCCCAAGCGCGCGCAGTGCCCGGGCATGATGCAGGCGTCGCCGACCTCCAAGCCGACCGGATCGGGATGCCCCTGGGCGCAGCGCCCCGTCGCCAACAAGCTCTACCCGGACATCGCGGTCCCGCTCGAGCTCGTGCCGACCTTCGACATCTCCGCGTCGAGCAACCAGTCGATCTGGGCGGACGTGTACATCCCGAAGACTGCGCCCTCCGGCGTCTACGGCGCCATCCTCACCGTGAGCGAGAACGGGGCCGTCACGCACAAGATCCCCGTGAGCCTCCAGGTGCGCAATTTCACGCTGCCCGACGCGCCGAGCGCGAAGACGATGCTCTTCACGTCGCAGGGCGACATCGCCCCCCGCTACGGCAGCACCGCCGCCACCGCGCTCGCGAACCAGCGGCTCCTCGCCCATCGTCACCGCGTCTCGCTCATCGGCGACGACGAGAACCAGACCGGCACCCAGCCCGGCGCCGACTACGTGCCGGTCCTCGACGGCACTGCGTTCACGGCGCAGAACGGCTACGCCGGGCCCGGCGAGGGGACCGGGCAGGACGTCTACTCGATCGGCACGTACGGGGGCCTCACCGAGGGTTCCACGCAAGCGGCCTTCACGAGCACCTTCAACGGCTGGGAGACCTGGTTCGAGGCCAACTCCCCGAACACCGAGCGCTTCGTCTATCTCTGCGACGAGGTCGCGTGCACGCAGAACACGCCGACGCTGGCGACGCAGCTCCAGTGGTGGGCGGCCATCGCCGGGGTCGGCTCCAAGCTGCACACCCTGGCGACGCAGCCCCTGCTCGGCGCCCCCATGACACTGAGCGATCCGACGTCCGGGTGGCCGTTCAGCCAGGGCATCACCAGCGGAGGGTCCTCGACGGGAGGAACGACCGCGGCCGACCAGTCCGCCGCCGACGCCGTCGTCGCCGCCGAGCCGACGCGAAGGCTCTACTCCTACAACGGCCAGCGCCCCGGGGCGGGTTCGATCGCGACCGAGGACGATGGCGTGGCTCTGCGCGAGCAGCCCTGGGGCCAGTACAAGAAGAAGATCGACCGCTGGTTCTGGTGGGAGGCCACCTACTACGACGACAACCAGCAGGGGCTCGGCCAGGTGGACCTCTTCAACAGCGCCGACACCTTCGGCGTCGCGACCACCGATCCGACCTACGGCACCACCGGCGGGGCCAACGGCAACGGCGTGCTCCTCTACCCCGGGACCGACGCGCTCTTCCCGTCGAGCTCATACGGCGTCGCCGGCCCCATCGCGAGCCTGCGCCTGAAGCACTGGCGGCGAGGCCTCGAGGACGTGGACTACCTGACCCTCGCCGCCGCCATCGACGCGGCCGCGGTGAGCGCCATCGTCGACCAGCTCGTCCCGAGCGTCCTCTGGGAGCAGCAGTGCTTCGACCCCACGAACGACTGCTCGTACACCTATTCGCCCGTCAGCTGGAGCATCGACCCGGACGACTGGGAGGCGGCCCGCCTGCAGCTCGCGCACATCATCGACGGGCAGTGACGCGGCATGGATGGAGAGGCAGACCCCCCGGAAGCGCGCACCGCCCCGATCCGACCGGGGGCCCTCGCCGGTCGGTACGTCGTGCTCATGCGCATCGGAGAGGGCGGGATGGGCTCCGTGTACTCGGCCCACGATCCGGAGCTCGATCGTCGCGTGGCGCTCAAGTTCCTCCGCGCTCGGCTGAGCGGCGCGGCCTCGACGGAGTGGCGTGCCCGTCTCACCCGCGAGGCGCAGGCGATGGCCCGCCTGTCCCACCCGAACGTGGTCGGCGTCTACGACGTGGGTCTCACCGAGGACGGGCAGGTCTTTCTCGCGATGGAGTTCGTCGAGGGAGGCTCTCTCTCGCGCTGGCTCTCCTCGAAGGAGCGCTCGTGGCGCGAGGTGCTCGGCGTCTTCCTCCAGGCGGGCGCCGGCCTCGCGGCGGCGCACGACGCGGGGATCGTCCACTGCGACTTCAAACCGGACAACGTCCTCGTTGGGGCGGACGGGCGCGCGCGCGTCACCGACTTCGGCATCGCCCGCTCGGCCGACGGCACCGAGGTCACGCGCTCCGCGACGCCGACGAAGGCGGCGACCCCCGATCGCTCCGCGCCGACCCGGGGGAGCGCGTTCGACAGCCCCCTCACCCGCCCCGACTCGCGCCTCGGAACTCCCGGATACATGGCCCCCGAGCAGTACGACGGCCTTCGCTCGGACGCGCGGACGGACGTCTTCGCGTTCTCGGCGTCGCTCTGGCAGTGCCTGTTCGGGCAGCTCCCCTTCCGCGGTGACTCGCCGGTCGAGATCGAGTGGAGCACGCGCCGGGGTGACCTGCTCCCTCCGCCGAAGACCGGCACGCGCGTGCCGGGGCGCGTGCGGCGCATCCTCGAGCGTGGCCTCGCCGTGGCGCCGGAGGACCGCTTTCCCACGATGCCGGCGCTCCTCGCGGAGCTCCGCGCCGATCCGGCGGCTCGCCTGCGTCGCGTAGCGTGGATCGTCGGCGCGGTGGTCGCCGTCCTCGTCGTGCTCGGGGTCGTCCAGCTCCGGAGCGCGGCGCGGGTGACGGCGTGCCGCGCGAAGGCCGCGGCGCTCGACGGCGTGTGGGACGACGCGCGTCGCGCGAAGGTCGAGGCCTCGTTCCGCACGACTCGCGTGCCCTACGCGGGCGATGCGTGGGTCGCCGTGAAGCGAAGTCTCGACGACTACGCGGCCGGGTGGGCGGCGATGGCGGTCGATGCGTGCGAAAAGACGACCGTCCGCGGCGAGCAGTCCGCGCCGATGCTCGATCTTCGCAACGCCTGCCTCGCGGACCGGCTCGACGAGCTCCGGGGCGTCGCGGAGGTATTCTCGAGCGCCGACGCGGAGACGGTCGCCGCCTCCGCACGCGCGGCGCGCTCCCTGACCCCGCTGGACGACTGCGCCGACGTCGACGGGCTGGCCAGGACGACGAAGCTCCCCGGGGAGCCCGGAGCGCGCGCCGCGATTCGAGCGGTCCTCGGCAAGGTCGCGAGCTGCGACTCGCTCGCGAAGGCGGGGAACCGAAAGCTCGCGACGACCTGCCTGCGGGCCTTGCAGCCCGCGGTGGAGGACGCGCGCTACGGCCCGCTCCTCCAGCGCTGGACGGCGGCGGTGGCGAACGCCGAGAGCAACAGCGACCCGAAGGCCGCGGTGGGCGACTACGAGACCGCGGTCGTTCTCGCCGAAG
This sequence comes from Polyangiaceae bacterium, assembly GCA_050012715.1. Taxonomy (GTDB): domain Bacteria; phylum Myxococcota_A; class Polyangia; order Polyangiales; family Polyangiaceae; genus Palsa-1150. The sequence continues at coordinate 2,441 of JBEKGQ010000424.1, read as the reverse complement.
CGCACCACCTCGACCGCGCCGAGGCGACCGCCCAGGTGAGCCTGGGCCGGCTCGAGGGCAACCAGCTCGGCCGGCGCGACGCGGGACACCTCTGGCTCCGCCTCGCGCGCGCGACGCTCGAGCACATGGGAGGCGAGCCGGAGCTCGAGGCGCAGGCGAACCTCGAGGACGCCTGGATCTCCTACAACGAGCACGACATGCCGCGCGCGGGCGAGCTCTTCGACCGCGCCCTCGACGAGCGCCACGCGATGGATCCGGTGGACCTCGCATCGGCGTACTCGGGGCGGGCGATGGTGTGGTCCGACCGCGGGAAGCCGACCGAGGCGGTCGAGCAGAGCCGACTCGCGCTGCAGACGATGGAGACGGCGTACGGCGCCAATCACCCCTTCCTGTCCGGCTATCTGAACAACCTCGCGATGGCTCAGCTCGACGCCGGCGACGGCCCGGCGGCGCTCGAGAGCGCGTCCGGCGCGGTGGCGGTCTGCGAGGCGAACGCGATGGACGCGGACCCCATCGCGCACGGCGTCGCCGTCCACACGCAAGGGGAGGTCTTGCTCCGCCTGCACCGGCCGGACGAGGCCCTGGCCAAGCTGTCCCTCGCGCGGGATCTCTACCGTCAGGCGTTCGGCGAGATGACCGCGGACGTCGCATCCGCGGTCAACGAGCTCGCCGAAGCGCAGCGGCAGCTCCGCCGCGCCGACGAGGCCGAGCGCGCCGTCGACGAGGCCGCGACGATCGAGGCCTCCGGGGTCGACGTTCCCGCCACCGTGCGCGCGGGAACCCTCGTCGAGCGCGCACGCCTGCGACTCGACGCGGGCAAGAGCGACGAGGCCGAGACGCTTGCGCAGAGCGCTCTCACGCTGCTCGGCCCGAACGCCGACACGCGTTCGCTCGCGGAGACCCGGCTCGTCCTCGCGCGAGCCATCGCGCCGCGAGACCCAGCGCGTGCGGCCGCGTCGGCGCGCGAAGCGCTCCTCGGGTTCGAGAAGCTGCGGGACGGCGATGGTCGCCAGGCGGCGCTGGCCCTCGTGGGGGCCGCCGCGAGGCCTCATCGCTGATCCGCCCGCCGCGGCCTACCCGGCGGCGATGGCCAGGTGGTTCGGGGTGGGCTCCGCGACCTTCGTGAGCGTGTTGCGGTCCGTGTGGTGGAACGGGTCGGCGCGGCCCGGGAGGACCAGGACGGTGTCCTGCTCGTACGACCAGGTGCCGTTGGGATGGATCGTCACGTCGATGGTGAACCGCATCGTCTTGAAGGCGTGCTCGAGAAACGGATTGGAGACGATCCCGTTGGTCTCGGATCCGCGGACGGCCTCGAGCCGGAACGTCTTCGCGTTCGCCGCGGCGTGGCCCACGGCCATGGCGACCTGGGCGCGCGGGATCGACAGCGTCTGGATGACGGTGCCGGTGGCGGGCTCCCAGAGCCAGTAGCCCACCTGATCGTGGAACGTCTCTACGGACGCGGGCTTGACGATCCGCGTGTGGTACCGGAGCCCGTAGAAGAGCTGGGGCCCGTTCGTCTGCGGATCGATCGGCTGCAGCTCGTACCGCTCGATGAAGACCTGCGCCTCCGGGCCCTCCGCCGCCGGGTGCAGATCGTGGCCGACGGTTCCCTTCCAGATGCCGGCCATCCCCGTGAGCGGTCCGAGGTTCTTCAGAGTGTGAACGTCCGCGTCGGGCTCGGTGTAGATGTCCTCGGGAAAGTCGGTCATCGGCGTGGCTCCGCTCCCTAGAGCTCTCGTCGCTCGGTCAGCCGAGCTGCCGCTCGATGGCCGCGGTGACCATCGGATCGTCCGGCGGAACGTCGGGCGCGAAGCGCTCGACGACCTTCCCGCTTCGATCGACGAGGAACTTCTCGAAGTTCCAGAGGATCTCCGACGGGCCGCCGGGGTCCACCCCGTAGCCGACGAGCTTCGCGCGGAAGTTGCTGCCGGGCAGCGTCTTGGCCTCCGGCTGGTCGTGGGTGAGCGTGGCGTAGAGCGGATGCTGCCCGGCCCCCTTCACGACGATCTTCGCGAAGAGGGGGAACGTGACGTCGTACTTGGTCGAGCAGAAGTCCTTGATCTCGGCCTCGGTCCCCGGCTCCTGCGCGCCGAACTCGTTCGCCGGGAAGGCGAGCACCTCGAAGCCCCGGTCCCTGTACTTGCGGTAGAGCGCCTCGAGGGCGGTGTACTGCGGGGTAAGCCCGCACTTGGACGCGACGTTGACGACGAGGCGGACCTTTCCGCCGTGGTCGCCGAGGCTCGAAGGCTGGCCGTCGACGGTCTTCACGGGGATCTGCTCGAGGGAGGAGGCGATCATGGGGCCTTCGATGCTAGCCCCGGATTTCGCGTCTCGCTCACCGATTCCTCGTCACATCCTCGGCCCCCCGACGGTCATCTCTCTGAGAACGGACCATGACGGAAGGAGAGCCGTGACCAAGGACGACCGCGAGTGGTTGGCGC
>JBEKGQ010000423.1:0-6411 GCA_050012715.1 Polyangiaceae bacterium | reverse complement strand
GCGGACGCTTCGGGCAGGTTCCAGAGCGAAGGGAACGTGTCGTCCGCCTTGCAGGTCACGTTCGGCCGAGCCGCCGCGGGCGCGGGCGCGGGCGCGGGCGCGGACGCGGGCGCGGACGCGGGCGCGGACGCGGGCGCGGGCGCGGACGCAGGCGCGGACGCCGGCGTCGGCCGCTGCACCTCCCGGTCGCAGCCGAACGCCCCGACCGACAGCACGGCCACCACGACCAGCCCGAACCGCACGACCGCGTCAGCTCCCGCGGTAGGTCGAATAGCCGAACGGGCTGACCAGCAAGGGCACGTGGAAATGGGCCGACGCATCGTGGACGACGAACTCTATGGTGACCTGCCGCCAGAAGGCGTTCACCCCCTGGTCCTGGAAGTACGCCCCCGCGTCGAACACCAGCCGGTACGCTCCCGCTCGCAGGCTCCCCGCCGGCAGGAGCGTGCGGAGCCGCCCGTCCGCGTCGGTCGCGCCCTCACCGGCGGTCGACCACCGGCCGGGGACGCTCTCGTGCTCGAGCGTGACGTGCACCCCGGCGGCCGGGGCCCCGCGCGCCGTATCGAGGACGTGGGTCGTGATCGGGCTCGTCATCGCCGCACCAGCTTCTCCAGTCGCAGGTCCGTGATCGAGCGCTGCTCCTCGGCGGCACGCACGAGCTCGCGCGCCCGGTCGCCTTCGAGGCGCGCCCGCGCGAGGGCGAGCAGCTCGTCCGCGGTCTTTCCCGTCGCGCAGACGAGGTACACGAAGCCGTGCTTCGCCTCGTAGGCGCGGTTCACCTCGGCCAGCGCGGCGAGCGTCGCCGCGTCCGCGGCGGCCACCTTCGACTGCTCCTCGGCGGACCAGCCGCGCGCGTCCGCCTTCTTTTCGCCGATGCGCGGGTGGGCGGCGAACGCCTCGAGCCAGTCCGGCTCGGTCAGGCCCTCGGCGGCGCGCGCGGCTTCGGCCTTCGCCGACCCCAGATCCTTCAGCGGGCGGGCCGCGACCATCCGCTCGGCCCACGCGCTCGAGGCGCAGCACGCCGTGAGCTCGGCCTTCGCTTCGTCCGGCGAGAGCGCGTTCAGCCGCGCGATGCCCCACGCCTCGCGCCCGGCGCGGCTCGGCGTCCCGAAGAGGCGCAGGCGGCTCACGCCCCCGTCGGGCCAGATCGACATGCGCACGTACCGGCCCGCGGCATGCGACGCGAGCTCCACGTCGAACACGTGGCGCGTGTGCGGCAGGAGCTTCGTCCTCCCGAGCACCTCGACCCACGGCCCCTCCGGCGACGCGCCCACCTCGAGCGCCGCGCTCTCCGGGGCGTTGCCGCGGAAGCGGCCGGTGTCGAGCTCGACCCGCCGCAGCGTCCCTTCCGTCGCCAGCTCGACGAGGACCCACTCGGGGCCGTCGCGCCTCGTTCGCCGCGTCTCCCAGCCGTCGCCCATCGTCTCGGCTCGACCGGGCATCACGAGCGCGTGGCGCGGGCCGAAGAACATGTCGCTCGCCGCCACGACGAAGCCGCCGTGCTCCACCGCCGCGAGGTCCACGTCCTGCTCGGTCCCGGGGCGGCCGAGCCAGCGCGGCTCGGGCATCACGTGGCCGTGCACCCGCAGGCGCGCCACCCCGCCGTCGGGGAAGATGCGGAGCCGCAGGTGCGTCGTCCTCCAGGCGCGCGGGACGGCGAACCCGTTGCTCGTGTCGCCCTCGAGCTTCGTCCGCGGCAGGAGCTCGTGCCAGCTCGCGGCGTCGAGCGCCTCGAGCGTCGCCTGCGGGGAGGCGCTCGTCCCTTCGAGCGAGCACGACTCGGGGTAGTTCCCCTTGAAGAACGCGGTGTCCACGACCACGCCGCGCACGATGCCCGGGACGCCGAGGCGCACGATGCACCAGTCGTGTCCCGGCGTGCGCCGGCGGCGGGTCTCCCAGCCGTCCATCCACTTGCCGCGGTCGGTGAACTTGCCCGGCACGAACACCGCGGGCTCGGCCCGCAAGAGGTTGTCCTTCTCGGCGAAGAACTCGTCGTTCGCCCAGAGAACGGCGCCCCCGAGGCGCTCGGCGGCGAGATCGACCAGGTCCTTGAAGTCCGCGCTCGAATCCACGCTCATGCACGCCCTCGGCGCAGCAGGCGTCCGCCCGGCGGGCCCGCGTGCGCGCCGGCAGCGTACACCTTCCGCCCCCGGAGGTAGGTCGCGTGGACGACCCCGGAGAGCGAGCGGCGCGCGTACGGCGAGAGCTTGTGGCGCTGGTTCAGCGCCGCGACGTCGACGACGCGCTCGCCGTCGGGATCCCAGAAGACGAGGTCCGCGTCGCGGCCGGGGGCGATGCTCCCCTTGCGCCCGTCGAGCCCCACGAGGCGCGCCGTCGCGCCGCACATCCACTCGACCACGGCGGGCAGCTCGAAGCCTCGCGCGCTCGCCTCCGTCCACGTCGCCTCCAGGCCGAGCTCGAGCGACGCGATGCCGCCCCAGGCGCGCGTGAAGTCCCCCGAGTCGACGCACTTCAGCGCCGCCGGCGAGGGCGAGTGGTCGGTCACCACCTGGGTCACGAGGCCGTCGGCGAGGCCCTGCCAGAGCTGCTCGCGGTTGTGGCGCTCGCGGATGGGCGGGGCGCACTTGAACTCGGTGGCGCCGTCCGGGACGTCCTCCGACGCGAACGTCAGGTAGTGCGGGCACGTCTCGGCGCTCACGCGCGCGCCCGCGTCGCGCGCCGCACGCAGCGCCACGAGCGCGTCGGCCGACGAGAGGTGGACCACGTGAGCCGCCGCTCCCGTGAGGCGCGAGAGGCGGATGACGAGGTCGACCGCCTCGTTCTCGGCCGCCTTGGGGCGCGACTCGAGCCAGTGCACGTAACGGGTCAGCTCGGCGTCGGAGAGGTTGCCCTGCTGGCGGAGGGCGGCGTCGATGGGTCCCGCGAGCTCGGCGTGCACGAGCAGCGGCACGCCCGCCGCAGAGAGGATCGGCATGGCGCCGCGCAGCACGTCCTCGTCGACGTGGGGGAAGTCGTCGACCCCCGAGTGCACGAGGAAGCACTTGAACGCGACGCAGCCGGCGTCGGCCAGCGCGCGCAGCTCTCCCGCGTTCCCGGGCACGACGCCGCCCGTCAGCGCCACGTCGACCGCGAGCTGGCCCTGCATCGCCGCCGCCTTGGCCTCGAACGCGGCGAGCGTCGTCGTGGGCGGCGAGGCGTTGAGCGGCATGTCGACGATGGTCGTCACTCCCCCCGCCGCCGCCGCGCGCGTGGCGGTGGCGAAGCCCTCCCACTCCGTACGGCCCGGCTCGTTGACGTGGACGTGGGTGTCGACGAGCCCCGGGAGGAGCACGAGCTCGCCCGCGTCGTCGACCGGCACGCCGGGCGGGACCGCCGCGTACTCGTCGATTCGCTGGATCACGCCCCCGCGCACGTGGACGCTCGCCGGGCGGATCCCGCCGGGGAGGACGACGCGCTTCGCTCGAACGACGAGATCCACGTCGCCACGGTACCCCACCTTCGATACGCTCGCCGGTGGCCCATGCTCTTCCGCCTGAAGACCGTCCGAGCCAAGCTGACGGCGCTCGTGGCCATGGCGGCGGTCGTCATGCTGGCGGCCCTGCCGGTCCTCTCGTGGCTGCTCCACCGGCAGCTCGTCGACGAGGTGGACGACCGGGTGACCGAGGCCGAGCGCGCCTTCCAGACCGAGCTCGACGACGATCTCGCCGACCTCATGCTGGCGTCGCGCATCCTCTCGACGCCGGACGGCGCGGCCGCCCACTCGATCCAGCGGCACGACGCGAACCGCGCGCACCAGCTCGCGCAGGTGTTCATCGACGTCTACCCGAACATCGACATCCTCATGGTCGACGAGACGGGCCACGTCCTCGCGCAGGTGGGCTGCGAGCACCCGCCCGACTCGGTGGAGACCATCCCGGAGCTCGCCGAGCTGCCGCGGGGCAAGGAGTTCCACGGCGTCGTCGAGCATGGCTGCGAGTCGCCGACGTCGACGGCGCCGCCGGCCTACGTCATCAGCCAGCCGATCCCCGGCATCGGCGGCGCGGTCGTGTGCGAGCCGGTCGACGCGGACTACCTCAAGAACACGAGCGCCAAGCTCGGCCTCGAGCTCGCCCTCGCCATCGTCGACCCGACCAACGACCGCAAGCTCGTCGGTCAGACGCAGGACTTCCCGCGGGACGCGGTGGGCGCGGCGAAGCGGACGGACACGACCATCGTCGACGTGGGCGACCAGTCGTGGGCGGTGCAGCGCTTCGAGCCGAAGCAGCTCGAGGGCAAGATCGGCCACATCGGGATGCTCGCTGCGCTCGACGTGACGGACATCCACCGCATCGTGCGGCGGAACCTCTTCTATGCGCTCGCGGTGCTGATCGTCGCGGCGGCGATCTCGATCTGGTTCGGCTCGCGCCTGGCGGGGGTCATGTCGGACGCCCTCCGCCGGGTGAACGTGGCCCTCAAGCGGGTGGAGCAGCTCGACTACGTGCACGTCGAAGGCGTGCACACGGGCGACGAGCTGGAGGACCTCGCCAACGGCTTCAACCGGATGGTGGACGGGCTGAAGGAGCGCGACAAGCTGCGGACGACCTTCGGCAAGTACATGACGGCGGCGGTGATCGAGCACCTGCTCGCGGGCAAGGTGGCCCTCGGCGGCGAGTCGCTCAAGGTGACGATCCTCTTCACCGACATCCGGAGCTTCACGACCATCAGCGAGAAGATGGACCCGCAGGAGCTCGTGGGTCTGCTCAACGAGTACTTCACCGAGATGGTCGGCATCGTGATGAGCGAGGGGGGCGTCGTCGACAAGTACATCGGCGACGCCATCATGGCCGTGTTCGGCGCGCCGGTGCCGAAGCCGGAGGACGCGGTCAACGCGGTGCGCGCGGCGGTGAAGATGCGCGGGGCCCTGCACGGGCTCAACACGCGCCTCGCCGAGCGCGGGCTGCCGCACCTTCGCACCGGCATCGGCATCCACACCGGCGAGGTCGTCGCCGGCAACATCGGCAGCGAGAAGCGCATGGAGTACACCGTCATCGGCGACGCGGTGAACCTGGCCTCGCGGCTCGAGTCGAACACGAAGGAGCTCGGCGTCAACGTGCTCATCAGCGAGGACACCTACGAGCTGACGAAGGACGTCGTCGAGGCGCGCGCCGTGCGGGAGATCACCGTGAAGGGCCGCAAGCAGCCCGTCATGACGTACGAGGTGCTCGGCATCAAGGGCGAGCCGCTCCTCGAGCACACCGAGAGCGCGAAGATGGCCCACGCGCAAGTGCAGCCGTCGTGAGAGACCGAGCGCGCTCCTCGATCACGAGCCGAGAGAGATAACAGGGAGAGAAGGAGAGAAGGAGGTGGGTTGGAAGATCAACTTCCTCCTCCTCTCCTAATCTCCCTGTTTCCCCCCTCTCTGCTTGCGGGCTTCGAGCTCCTCGAGGGTCTTCGGCCAGTCGCCGTGCATGAGGCGCGAGAGCGAGCGGTCGGCGAGGAGCTTGCCGCCGGTCTGGCACTTGGCGCAGTAGTTCGACTCGTTCGCGGCGTAGGCGATGCGCTGCACCGGTGAGCCGCACGCGGGGCAGGGCTTGCGGTAGCGCCCGTGCACCGCCATCTCGTCGCGGAAGGCCGTCACCTTCTCGGGGAACTCGTCGCCCGTCTCCTTCGCGAGGCGCTTCGTCCACTCGATCAGCGTGGCCTTCGTCGCCTCGTGCAGGCCGGCGATCTCCTCGTCGGTCATCTTGCTCGTCAGGCGCACCGGCGACATGTGGGCTCGCCAGAGGATCTCGTCGGAGTACGCGTTGCCGATGCCGCTGAAGAGGTGCGGATCGGTGAGCGAGCGCTTCACGGTGTGGTTCTCGCGGCGGAGCGCCGCCGCGAACTCCGCCGTGCTCGCGGTGAGCGGCTCGAGGCCGCCGGGATCGAGCGCGTCGACCGCCGCCTTGCCGCGCACGAGGTAGAGCGACGCGCGCTTCTTCGGCGAAGCCTCGGTGAGGACGAGGGTCCCCTCGGGAAAGTCGAACGCGGCGAGCCCGAGCTTGCCGGGGACCTTCGCCCCGCGCTCCTTCCACCGGAGCCGCCCCGCGATCATCAGGTGAAGGACGAGGAAGAGCTCGTCGTCGAGCGCGAAGACGATGCGCTTGCCCATCCGGCGAATCGAGCGGACGTGCTTGCCCTCCGCTGCCTTCAGCGGCGGGTCGAACGTCCGCACGAGGAACGGGCTGAGCACGCGGGCGTGCTCGAGCGGCTGGCCCACCAGGCGACGGCGCAGGTGGTCGACGTAGACCTCGACGTCCGGCAGCTCGGGCACGCGGCGAGCGTAGCAAACGTCAGTGGCAGCCCTGAATCTGGGTCATCTCGTTGCCCGGCTGACAGGCGAGGATGCCGTTCGCGACGCACATCCCGTAGATGCCGGAGTTGCCGCAGCCGGGGTCGGACGAGATGAACCCCGAGCCGCCGGTGCAGCCG
>JBEKGQ010000422.1:0-6414 GCA_050012715.1 Polyangiaceae bacterium | reverse complement strand
CTCGTGGCACCCTACCTGGACACCTTCCTCAACGACGTTCCGCCCTTCGACGACGTGAACCCCACTCGCGAGAACGTGGCGCGCGTCATCGCGGAGGGGCTCGCCGCGAAGGTCGATGACGGCCGCGCTCGCGTCCACCGGGTCGAAGTCTCCGAGCACGGGCACTGCGCGAGCTACGTCCGCGACGCGGACTGAGCGAGTCGCGCGATCGAGCCTGGCTCTCCAGCGCCGCTACCGGGCGAGAGCGCTCGGCCTTCGAAGCGTCACTTCGCCCTCGGGGGCGACGGGGTCGAACACGGCGCCGCGGCGGTCGGTCGTGCCGGCGTGGATGAGACCGTCGGCGAGCAGCATCGCATAGGGCGCCGAGGGGTGCGGCTGCGTCGAAGTCTCGGGAACCACGTAGACGAGAGCAGCGTGCGCGCGCGAGGGCACCGGCGAGCGGGAGTGGCAGCGGACGGCGACCGCTCCGGATGGGTCGTTGCGGGCACACCGCTCGAGCGCGCGAGCGTCGTCGGCGGTCGGAGCTCGCGACAGGAGCAGCGCCGCGGCGGCGCGCACGTCCTCGCTCGGATCGTCGGCGAGCGCCGTCCGCTCGGCCGCGCCGCTCGTCGCGCAACGTGCCCCGGAGAGGGCCAGACCCGCCAGTGCGTTCGCCCGAGGGTAGGGGCGCGGATCGGCCAGGAACGGACAGAGCGTCTTCACTGCGACGTCCGGGGCGTGCGCGCGCGCGGCGATGCGTCCGACGGCGGCGATTGCGTCGGGCGCGGCATCGACGTCCGTCGAGCGTCCGAGGGCGGTCAGGCGCGCCACGTCCGACGCATCTCCGAGGGTCCCGAGCGTCCAGGCGGCCTGCGCGCGGACGCCTGGGTCCGAGTCTTCGAGAAGCGCGCGTACGGCGCCCAGGGCCGCCGCATCCGCGGGGTGAGCGGCCAGGAGCGTCGCTGCCGCACGCCGATCCGCGGGCTCGTCGCGCTTCGCGACTGCCGCGAGCGCCTTCACGGCGGAGGCGAGGGGTGCGCGGCCCAGCGCCTCCACGATTCCGTCGCGCTCCGGCCCGGCCGCGAGCTCGAGCGCGCCCGTGAGCCGAACCATCGCCCCTTCGCTCGGCGCGCGCGCCAGGACGCCGCCCAGGGCGGTGAGCAGAGCCGCTCGGTCCACCTCGTCGCCCCCGTCGAGCTTCGCCAGCAGAGCGTCGCGCGCCGTCGCGCCGCCTGCCCCCGAGAGCGCCACGGCGGCGTGGAGGCGCACGCTGGCGTCCGGCGACCCGAGCACCTCGAGCAACGCGGCGTCCGCCGGTGCGGCCGACGAGGCCGTCGTGGAGGGGGCCTGGCCCCCGAGGGTTCCCAGGGCGTCGATCGCCGCGAGGCGCAGCGCTGGATCGTGCGCGTGGACCAGCTCAACGAGCAGCGGCGCGGCTCGCGGCGCGCCGGTTCGCCCGAGCAGGGCCGCCATCCGCGCTCGCTCACGGGCGGACGGACGTGCGTCGCGAAGGGCCGCCGCGAGCGGCTCGACCGCCCGTCCGTCGGGGTGGTTCGGATCGAGGAGGGCCATCGCCGCGCCCACGGCCTCGTCCCGGACGACGGGGCTCGGATCGGCCACGAACTCGAGCACGATCGGCACCTCGGCGGCCGTCCCCGCGCCAGCCAGTGCGTGCAGCGCGGCGGCCGTCGGCACCGCGCCGCGCCTCATCGCGGTGACGATCGCCGTTGCCTCGGCCGTCGCCTTCAGCTCCCCGAGGACCCAAGCTGCGCTCGTCGCCGCCGACGCCGACGGCGATCCCGCCATCAGCGCGTGAAGCGGCGCCACGGCCGCGGCGCCGGCCATCACAAGCGCGTCGCGCACGGGCGTCCGGTCGAGCGATCCCGTCGCGTCGTCGCCCACGCCCAGCGCCTGCACGAGGACGCGCACGGCGTCGGTCGAAGCGATGCGCCCGAGCGCGCCGAGCGCTGCCAGGCGCAGCGCGGGCGTGCGGTCGATCGCAAACGGCGCGATGGCGTCCACGGCGTCCGTGGCTCGCATGCGGCCGAGCGCGGCGAGCGCGTCGCGGCGGACGTCGTTGTTCTGGTCGCGCAGCACGAGCACCAGCGCCGACGATGCTCGGGGGTCTCCGAGGTCGCCCAGCGCACGCGCGACGGCCTCGCGCACGTCCGGCGACGAGTCCTGCACCTTGCCGACGAGCGGGACGACCGCTCGCGGATCGCCGAGGCGCGCGAGCGCGACGACGATCTGGATCCGGACCGGGGGAGCCGGATCGTCGAGGCGCCCGAGGAGCGGCGGCACCGCCTCGGTCGACAGCTGGTGCCCGAGCGCGTCCGCTGCCGCGGCGCGGACCTCCGCGTCCGGATCGCCCAGCGTCCGTCCGAGCGGAGCCACGGCGCGCGGTCCCGGCAGGCTCCTCGCCACTTCGCAGGCCTTGCGTCGCAGACGCGCATCGGGGGCGTTCAGCCATGCCACCACGGTGTCCGTCGCTCCGGCGGTCCGCAAACGGATCGCCGCCTCCGCTGCCGCGAGCTTCACGTCGTCGTCCGCGTCGCCGAGCGCTGCGAGGGCGAGGGGCCCCCCGCGCGAAGGCCCGAGCTCGGTCAGCTCGCGGGCGGCGTTCCTGCGCGTCGCCGGGTCCGCGGCGCCGAGGTCCCGCTCCACGCGCTCGGCCACGTCCGGCCAGACGAGCGCCCGCGATGGAGACGACCAGAGTGAGAACAACCACAGTGCCGCGACCGTCAAGGAGCGGTGAGCAGTCCGTCGAGTCATCGGTTCGCCCTCACCGCTCGCTCACGCTCGCGACACGGTGACATCACGATAACCCGCTCCTGCGGCGGGCGATCCAGTGGACTCCGAGCAGCAGCGCCGCGCCGAGGGTCCAGGCCCAGGGAGGGGCAAGAGGGGTCACGTGCCGCTCCGCGTTGACCACCGTCGGCTTGGGCAGGGGCAGCGACGCGACGTCGCCCGCGTAGACGAACGTGCCTCCCGTCGCTTCCGCCAGCGCCTGGAGTCGCTTCGGGTCGGGTCGCGAGTCCGCCCACTCGTCGCCGCCCGCCTCGCATGCGAAGTCGTGGCGCGTCGCCCCTCCGCCGCCGACCCGCAGCCTCGCCGTGTACCCGCCGGCGTCGAGCGGCGGGAGCTTCAGCTCGATGGCCGTCGAGTCCGCCGGCCGTGGGGCTTCGATGTGGGTCGGCGCCTGAGGCTTGTCGATTCGCGTCACGTCGAGCACCACCGTCTGCGGCTTGGTCCCCGGCGCGGCCGGCAGGAGCCGTGCGCGCACCGTCGACGCCAGACCCGCCGTGCATCCGCCCACGATCTGGACCTGCGCCGGCTCGAACCGGGGGTCGCGCATCAACCAGCCGAGAAGCCCGTCCCACAACGCGCCGTGACCCCGCCCAGCCGTGCGGGCTGCGAGCGCCGAGAACTCGAGCTCCCATGCGCCGTCGACCCCCATCGCGATGGTCCGGCCGTCGCCCACGTCCCCCACGGCGAGGACGGGCATCTTCGCCCCGCTCTTCGTGGTGCGGGTGGGGTGCGACCACAGCGCGACGCCGCCCGGCCGCAGATCGCCCACCACGTTGGCGCCGGGCATCGGCGGCAGCTCGTCGCCGACGGCGTCGCGCAGCAGCGAGAGCAGCGGCGCCGCGCGTCCCTCGGGCGTCCAGTCCGGCACGAAGGAGGACGTATCCGCGCTCGTCGCGCCCGGCGTTCCGTCGAGCTCCACGGGCAGCACGGACGCGAGCGGTGTGCCGGCATAGCCTCCGGCCACGAACGAGTTCTGTCCCCCGACCATCACGAGCCCGCCGCCGCCTCGAACGTACCGCTCCACGTTCGGGAGATACTTCTCGAGGCCGTACGGCTGCGCGTCGAAATCCTGGAGGACGATGGCGTCGAAGCTCGGCAAGTGCTCGGTGAAGAGCTCGTCGACGGGGAAAGGGATGAGCGCGAGCTCGTTCTGCGAAGCGCGCACGTCGTCAGTCGGCGTCCGCAGAATGAAGAAGGCCACGACGTCGACCGAGGCGTCGCTCTTCAGCCACTGCCTCAGCGCGCGCACGTCGTTCGTCGGGCGCCCCGCGACGTGAAGCACGCGCACCCGCTCGCGTGCCACGTCGAACGTGACGAGGCGGCGATCGTTCTCGGGGATGGTGTCGCCCGGCGGCGGCGCGATGGAGACCTCGACGATGCGGGCGCCCGCGCGCTCGAGGGTGATCGTCAGATCGAGCGCCGCCTTCCCGTCCCTCACGTGGGCGATCCCCGAGGCCAGCACCGACGGCGGACCGTCGTCGCGCAGCTCCCGCGCCGTCACCGTGAGGTCGTCGCAGGAGACACCGCCGGCGCACCCGACCTCGACCCGCAGTGGAAGCGGCACGTGCGCCACCGCCGCTCCGGCCGCGCTGACGCGCCGTATGCTGGCGTCCGCGGGTGGATCGCGCGTCGTCGCCACGGTATCGACCGGGACCCTCAGCGCGTCGCCGAGCGCCTTCAGGCTGGCCTCCGACTCGTCCTCCGGCGGATCGTCGAGGCGCCCGTCGCTGACGACGACCACCGCCGCGGGTCGCTCCTCGGGCGAGGCCGCGAGCGCGCGCAGCGCCACGCCCAGATCGGTCCGGGTCCCGCGCGTCGTCAGATCCTCGCTCGCCCGGTCGCTCAGCGTCATGGGCAGGGGCTCCGGCGGTCCTTCGGCGAAGCCCAGCACCGAGAGGCGCGCGTTCGTCGACGCCTTCGAGAGCACCTCGAGCGCCCGGTCGCGCGTCTGCCACCGCCGGCCCCCCGGCTGCTCCAGCGCCATCGACCGCGAGGTGTCGGCGAGGACGACGACGCGGGCGCCGACGACGCTCTCGCGCGCCGATACGCGCGCTGGTCGCACGACCGCCGCGAGAAGCGCCACGACGGCGAGGAGGCCGGTGACCGCGATCGCGATCCCGCCGCGCTCGCGCCGTCGCATCTCGACGAGCAGCATCACGAAGCTCGCGAGCGTGAGCCCGGCCGCGAGCCACACCGCCCACATCGCGAGGTCGCCCGAGGGCCCGAGGTGTGTGGACAGCATCGAGTCAGGCGCTCCCGCTCACGGCGTCGACAAGGCGCGCCGGCGCATGAGGAAGGGCGCGTGGACCTGGTCGTCCTTGTAGTTCGAGCACAGGACGTACATGGCGATGTTGACGGCGAACCGGATGGCGTGCTCGCGCTGAGCGTCGCCGCCCGGGACGACGGGCTGCTCCCAGGTGCCGGTCGCGCCACGAGCCATCGCTCCGCCGATGTCGTGCTCGCTGAAGAGCACCTGGGCCTGTCCGCCGCGCACGATGGCGTCGAGCGACGAGGGGCCCTCGATGCGGCCCTCGGCGCGCCGCAGGAGGTAGAAGGTGCGGAAGATCACGTGGTCGACACCCAGCATGACGGGGATGGTGTCGGGCAGGGCCCTCGCGATCTCGCGCCGCGCCGTCCGCGCGAAGGCGCTCTGCTCTCCGTGTGGACCGGGGGCGGCGTCGTCGACGAGGAGCACGCCGCCGAGCGCGAAGAAGCGGCGGAGGCCGGTGATCTCGGCCCCGGTGAGGGGAGCGACCTCGGTGTCGCCGCTCCAGTAGAGGAAGGGGGCATCGACGATGGCCGGGTCGTCGGCGCGCACGAGGCTCGGCCGGAGGCGTGCCGGCGCGCTCGTCCGCTGCACCAGCTCCCACGACCACCGGGCGGGCGCCGTCGACCGCGCCGGCCCGGTCTGGTTACCCGTCAGGAGCACCCGAGGATCGAAGGCGCCGACGTCACCGAAGGCCTGGGCCGGACGCGGTAGGAGCACGACGAGGGCGAGCCCGAGCAGCAGCGCGAGCGCGACGAGCGCGAGAGGCCGGGAGCGCACGTCCTTCCTTGTAGCCGAGCGGCGAAGGGATCGCGAACGGCGTCAGTCGAAGTCCTCCACCCGCCAGACGCCGCCTTCGCGCTTCAGCTTCACCTGGTGTCCGCCAGGAACGCTCACGACGGCCGCGTCGCCGTTGGCTTTCACTGGGAGCGTGCTCGGCTCGCTCAGTCCGTCGACCAGGGCGCGAAGGTCGTTCTCGATCGCGGCGCGCGTCGCGGGCGACAGCACGCGCATGAGCCCCGCGTAGCTCCTTCGTGCAAGCACGCGGCGCAGTTGTTCGAGCGCCTCCTCTGGCGTCCTCGCGCCTCCCGGGAGCGCCCCCGCGGCGGTGACCCAGTACTGGCCCTCTCGCAGCTCGAGGGCTGCCTCTTCGCCGTCGGCGTACCGGAGACGCGCGGTGGCTTCGACGCGGACGTCCGGACGCCCGAGCTCCTTGCCTTGCTGCGCCAGCTCGTCGTGCTCCTCGGCGATCATCCGCTTCACGTCGTCGCGGCTCCGCGCTTGCTTCGCCGGAGTCGACATCATCGCGTAGAGCGCGTCCGCGTCGCCCTGGGTCGCGGCGTTCGCGTACGCCTGCGCCG
>JBEKGQ010000421.1:0-6418 GCA_050012715.1 Polyangiaceae bacterium | reverse complement strand
CGGTCGCCTGCTGGATCGCCCGCCTCGACGGCCTCGTGACCGCCGACGAGGCGAAGGCCCTCGCGGGGCTCGGCGAGCGGCTGGGCATTCCCGAGCGACCGCGCGCGCACGCCGAGGCGGTCGCCCGCGAGGTCGCGGAGATGCCGGAGGGGGATCGCCCGGCACGCTACGACCTCGTGGCGTTGCGGCGAATTCTCGGCGAGCGCCTCACGACGGCGCAAGCCGCCGCCGGCCGCGCGGGCGGCTGATCGCAGACCGAGCCAGGCACGCTAGACTGAGGGCCGTTCGTCGGCGCCATGACCACCGCAGGGCAGAAAGAGGGGGCGCCCGCCGCGCCCAGCGAGATCGGGACTGTCCTCGCGCAGCGCTACGAGGCGGTGCGCGAGCTCGGTCGCGGCGGGATGGGCGTGGTCTACCTGTGCCGCGACGTGGTGACCGGCGACCGCGTCGCGCTGAAGCGACTCCGGTCCCCCGAGAAGGGTGAGGCGCGGCCGGAGGAGAGCTGGTGGTTCCACCAGGAGGCGCGCGCCGTCGCCCTGCTCGATCACCCCGCCATCGTGCGCGCGCGCGACTTCGGCCAGCTCGCCGACGGCAGCCCGTTCTTCGTCATGGACGTGCTCCCTGGACGGAGCATCCACGAATGGATGCACACGACGCATCTGCCGTGGGCCGTCATCTGGGCGACCGTCGACCAGGTCCTCGCCGGGCTCGCGCACGCGCACGCCCGCGGCGTCATCCACGGGGACCTGAAGCCGTCGAACATCATGCTGGATCTCGCGACGTCCGGGAAAGGCCCGCGAGCCTTTCTCCTCGACCTCGGGCTCGCGTGGCTGCGCGAGTACCGCCACGACTCGAGGCTCGACGGCGCGCGCGCCCCCGAGGTCGCCGTGCACTCGGGCGCGGGGACCGTCGGCTGGGTCGCCCCCGAGCAGATCCGGCGGCAAGCGGCGCTCGTCGGACCGGCGACGGATCTCTACGCGCTCGGCTGCGTCATGTACCGCGTCCTCAGCGGGCGTGAGGTGTTCGAGGGCAACGCGCAGGACGTCCTTCGCGCCCACAAGCGCACCCCCGTGCCGCTCCCGACCCTCCCGGAGGACGTGCCCCCCGAAGCGGGCAAGTTCGTGGTGCGCCTGCTCGAGAAGAAGCCCTGGAACCGCTACGAGCTCGCCGCGGACGCGCGCAAGGCGTGGATGCGCATCCGTCCGCACCAGGCGTCCACGCTGGAGGAGATCGTCCAGAGCTCCCCGAGCTCGCGCGCCGCACCGGCCGCCTACGCGCGGACGCTCGCGCCGGGCATCCTGAGCCTGCGCGCGCCGATGCTGGTCGCGCGACAAGAGGAGCGCGAGGAGCTGTGGGGCGCGGTCGAGCAGGTCGCCTCGGGCCGGATGCGGCAGGACCTCATCGCCCTCATCGGAGAGGCCGGCGTCGGCAAGAGCCGCATCGCCGAGTGGCTGTGCGCCGAGGTGCACGAGCACGGCATGATGCTCCCGCTCCGCGCCCGCTATGGTCGCATCCCCACCCCGCTCGACGGAATCACCGCCGCCATCAACGCGCACTTCGGCCTCGAGGGCGCGGATCGCGCCGCCGTCGAGCAGGCCCTCATCACGCGCTGGGAGGTCGGCAAGGACGACGACGACGCGCTCACCTGGGTCGCCGCCACCGCGGAGTGGCTCCGGCCGACGCCGCCCGGCGTTGCGGCTCCGCTCGGACCGAGCGGCAAGCGCTTCGTGCTCGATCGCCCCGAGCTCCGCTTCGTCGTCATCAAGAAGGTCCTCGAGCGCCTCTCGAAGGACCGGCCGGTGCTCCTCTGGCTCGACGACCTCCACTACGCGTCGCCGAACACCTTCGAGACCGTGTCGCGTCTCCGTCGTGACGCCTCCGAGCTGCCGATCCTCGTCGTGGCGACGGCGCGCAGCGAGACGCTGGCGACTGACCTCGACGCGGCGCTCCGGATGGAGGCGATGCGCGCCGAGTGGAGCGGCAAGGTGCTCGAGCTGAAGCCGCTCGGCACGGATGACACCGAGGCGCTCCTCCGCACCGCGATCCCGCTCGACGACGGCGCGGTGAAGCGAGCCGTCGAGCAGAGCCGCGGCAACCCGCTCTTCGCCCTGCAGCTCCTCTACGCGTGGGCCGGCGGCGGGTACCTCACCCTCGACGGCGACAAGTACAGCGTGCCGGAGCGGGCCCTCCAGGGACGCGCCATCACCACCGCCGAGCTGTGGGACGAGCGCGTCCGCGCCATCCCCACCGAGCTACGCCTCAGCGCCTACGCCGCCGCCGCGCTGGGCGACGACATCCGCGGCGACGTGCTGAAGACGCTGTGCGCATCGCTCGGCATGGACCCACGCGACTCGCTCGTCGCCCTCACGCGCGGGCAGATCCTCCTCGCCGCCGGCAACGACCAGTTCCGCTGGCCGCACGCGCTCCTGCAGGAGCACCTGCTCGAGCGCCTCGGGGAGCGCAACGACGCCCCCGCGATCTATCGGCTCGCTTCGAACGCGCTCGCGCGGCACCCGTCGGTCGGCTCGCGACGCATCATGAAGCACCGCGTGCAGAACCTCCTCAAGGCGGGGGACGACGACACCGCGGCCAAGCTCATGTTCGACTTCATCCGCGGCTCGTGGCGGCGCGGGCGCGACACGGCGGCAACCCTGCGCGACCTCGAGATGCTCCAGGGGCGCCTCAGCGGCGCGCATGACGCCGAGCGCTCCATGTGGCGCGCGGAGGCGCTGCGCTACATCGGCCGGCTCGAAGAGGCGCGCGCCGAGGCCGACAAGGCCCACCAGGCGTTCGAGCACGCCGGCGACACGGCGAACGAGGCGGGCGCGCTCCGCCTCCTCGGCAACATCGCGAGCGATCTGGCGCAGCCGGCGCAGGGCCGGGCCCTCGTCGTCAAGGCCCTCGAGCGCTACGAGAAGCTCGGCGACAGCGCCGGGCGCGCCCAGGCCGAGGTCGTCCTCGGCGAGATCGACTACCTCCTCGGTGACCACACCCGCGGGCGGACGACGCTGAAGAAGGCCCTCGAGCGGTGCACCGAGGTGGGCGACGTGATGGGGCGGGCGCAGTGCCTCATCCTCTTGGCCCTCATCGAGGAGACGCTCGGCGCCTTCGAGCGGGGGCGCGAGCTCCTCGGCCGCGCGCGCGGCGAGTTCGACGGCATCGGCTACCGCCTCGGCCTCGCCCAGTGCGACCTCGCGCTCGGGCACGCCGACCACCGGGCCTTCGACTTCGCCGGCGCGCGCGCGCGGGCCCTCGCGGCGCGCGCCAGCTTCCGCGAGGTGCAGAACCCGCGCGGCGAGGCCGGCTGCGAGCGCCTGCTCGCGATGATCGCCCTCGACTGCGACGACGGGGACGTCGCCGAGGCGCACGCCCGCGTGGCGCTGAAGATCTACGACCGCCTGCAGGATCCCTGGGGCGAGCTCGAGTCGCGGCTGCTCCTGGCGCAGGTCGCCCTCGCGCGGGACGACGATCGCGCCGAGGCCCTCGTGCAGGCCTGCGACCTCGTCGTGCTCGACGAGGCCGAGCCGCGGCAGCACCGCCACCTGACGCGGGCATGGCTCGCGCAGCGGCAGGGCAAGTGGACGGAAGGGGCGGCGGAGATCGACGCCGCGCGCTCGGCGTACATGTCGGGCTCGGCCGAAGGCGGGGGCGTCCGCGCGGCGGAGGCGCGGGCGCGGACGGGCGACCACACGCCGCATCTTCTCACGCGCCTGGCTCGCCAGGAGTGGATCGGACCGGCGCTCGGGAAGATCGAGTCCTGGCTCCACCAGATCGAGGCCGCCGGCGGGCGGACGCCCTCGAAGGCCGCCGCGCAACCGCGGTAGGACGTCGCGGCGTAGTAGGACAAGGCGCGGCCTGCTGCTATATACGGCGCCGCCATGACGACCCCCCAGAACCCCGCCGTTCGACGCAAGCAGAAGGCACGCAGGACCAAGCAGCTCGCCGAGTGGCGCGTGAAGAACGAAGGCAAGAAGAGCGCGGACGGCGCGAAGGCGGCTGCCCCCGCCGCCGCCAAGAAGAAGAGCTGACGTCCCCGGAGCGCGCCTCGTGGAGCCGAAGAGCCTTCAGGAGACCTACGCGTGGGATAACCAATGCTTCGGCTGCGGCCCGAGCAACGCCCAGGGCCTGCGCATCCAGAGCTTTCCCGAGAGCGACGACGAGTGCGTCTGCCGGTGGACGCCGCAGCCCCACCACCTGGCCTTCCCGGGCGTGCTCAACGGCGGCATCTGCGGGGCGCTCCTCGACTGCCACTCGAACTGGACCGCGGCCTGGCACCTGATGAACAAGGCCGGCGCCACGACGCCGCCGTGCACGGTGACGTCCGAGTTCGACGTGAAGCTGAAACGGCCGACGCCGATGGACGGGGAGCTCACAATCCGCGCCCGCGTCGTCGAGTCGCAGGCCGACCGGGCCACGGTGGAGGCGACGATCGAGGCGGGCGGGAAGGTGACGGCGACGTGCCGGGGGACCTTCGTGGCGGTGAAGGAAGGGCACCCGGCGTTCCACCGCTGGTAGAGGGTGACCCTCGACCGCGACCTTCGAGCCCTCGAACGCGACCTTCGAGCCCTCGAACACGACCGAAGCCTTCCCGAGCCCGACCGACGAGCTCATGATTGCGATGGTGCGTCGCCCGAGGGTCGTCGTGGGCTGCCCGAGGGTCGTCGTGGGCTGCCCGGTCGGGCCTCACGGGCTGCCCGCTCGGCCTCGGGAGGCCCTCGGCTGGCCTCGGGAAGCCTCAGTCCGTGAAACTGGCCTGCGTGAACGCGCAGCTCGACGGGTCGCCCGTCGTCGGCTCGTAGTCGACGCTGTCCGTGTAGAACGTCTGCGCGAACGCGTCGGACCAGCACTGGCTGACGAGCACCGTCGTCGACCCGAACTGCCCGCCGGTCAGCTGCACGTCGGCCCGGCCGGCGCCGGTCGAGTCCCAGCGGCTGTTCTCGCGGACGGTGTCGTTCACGCCGCTCGGCGGCGTGCTGATGTCCGCCAGCGCGTTCAGGGTCATCACCCCCGAGCCATCGGAGGCGTGCTGCACCGTCACGTCGTAGCTCTGACCGGTGCCGTCATTGGGAAGCACGTCGGCGGTCGCGTTCAGCGGGTAGGCACGGGCGTCGTAGGTGATGCTCACCGTGCCGGTGCCGGTCTGCGTCGGGTCGAGCGCGCGCATCGCGTCGTTGTCCACGGTGAAGCTCCCGGTCTGGTAGCTCGCGCTCGTCGCGTCGTAGCCCTGGCCGGTGAGGATCGCCTGCCAGTCGGCGTCGCTCGTCGAGAGGTGCGGCCGCCCGTCGACCTCGTAGGTGTACTGACCGCCGCCGGTCGCGGTCACGGTGAGCTTCCACGTCACGGGATCGAGCGCGTCGCTGCTGCCGGGGCCCCACACCGCATGCGTCGCGTCCATCGTCGTCGGCGGGAGGCTCATCACCGCGTCGACCTCGCCGAGGATCGCCACCGTCACGGTGTCGACCGAGTCGGTGATGCTGCGCGTGAACTGGTAGTACGAGGCGTCGCCGGTCGTCGTGACGCCGCTTCCCCCTCCGCCCGAGCCGGGGCCGCTCTGGACGGTGAGCCCGGTCTTCGGCGCGGCCTGCGCCGTGGTCGTCGCCGCATAGGGCGAGCCGGCGATGCCGAGCGCCACCTGGCTGCTCTCCGGAATGGGCTGGCGGAACCTGGACGCGTCCTCGGTCTGCAGGCTGCACCCGGTCAGCATGAGCGTGGCGGTGCCGAACAGCGTCCCGATCGTGGCGATGGTCTTGCGCATGGTGCCCTCCTCCTGTCTGGGTCGTGACGGAGCGGACGGCAGAGATAGCGAGCGCCGCGCCAGCGCCAGCCGTGCGTAAACCTTCGGAAGCATTGGCTGCCCGGGCGGCGCGAAGACGGCCGTGAACGCCGGACCTGTGAACATCCGTCCTCGCGGCTCCGGAGCGGAGCGCCATGCCCCCCTTTGGATTACACGGGGCTTCTGCATGGTTGTCCTTCCCGCGATATGTTTCGCGCGCCTCGACCGTTCCCCCGACGACCTCCAAAATGAGCGCCCCCCGCGAGCTTCCGAGCGGATCGTCTGAGCCGGGCTCCGTCAGGAGGCTGGGTTGAAGGTCCTCGCCGACGTCCTGCCGTTTCTGGGAGCCGCTCCGGCCCCCGCGCCGGTCGTGCGTGTCGCCCATCCCCCCGCCCGCGCCGTCGCCGCCGACGAGCCCGCCCTCTGCGCCGCGGCCCTGCGTGGCGACGGCGAAGCGTGGAGCGCCCTCGTGCAGCGGCACAACCATCGCGTCGTCGTGGCGCTCCTCGCCCGCGGCGTCCGAGTCGACAAGGCGAAGGACATCGCGCAAGAGGCGTGGATGCGCCTCGTCGAGCAGCAGCGGCAAGGGCGGCTCGAGCGGCTCCAGCTGCCGGGCCTCGCCATCGCGCAGGCGACGTTCCTCTG
>JBEKGQ010000420.1:0-6419 GCA_050012715.1 Polyangiaceae bacterium | reverse complement strand
CTGGGCGGCCCGTGCAACCCGACGCCGACCGAGGTCACCGACGGCACGGGCAGTCCGCTGACCAACGTCACGCGCCTGGCCGGCGGCGGGCGCGCGACCTGCGCGCTGCGGGGCGACGGGAGCGTCTGGTGCTGGGGCTCGAACTACGAGGGCCAGCTCGGGGCCAACGTGCCGTCGGACGATGCGCCCCACTCGGTCCCGGTCCAGGTCTTCTCGCTCGGTACGAGCGTGACCGCGGTGGAGAGCGGGTGGCCGTGGGCCATGGCGATCGATACCTCGGGCCACGCCTGGACCTGGGGCGACAACGGCGAGGGGCAGCTCGCCGACGGCACGCTGGGGGGAACCACGTGCGCCTCGGGCAAGCCCTGCCAGCTCGCGCCCGAGATGATCCCCGCGCTGGGGGGCGCCACCCTGGAGTCGGCGCACGGCAACGGCATGGCGCTGGTCGGTGGACAGGTCCTCGTGTGGGGGTTCAACGACCAGGCGCAGCTCGGGCACCTGCCGGCGGTGGACGCCGGCGACACGCTGGTCTGCCCGCGCGGCCTCCCCTGCAACCCGAGCCCACAGGCGCTGACGGGGCTTCCTTGAGCCCCCTCGCCGAGCGACTCCGCGACGCGCTCGTCGCCCTCACGCCGGAGCACCCGGACGCGGTCGTCGCGCTCCGCCCGCTCTATTCGCCCACGATGGTGTTCCGCGATCCCATCCAGGAGATCCACGGCCTCGCCGCGTTCCTCGAGATGAACCGGCGGCTCCTCGGGCGAATGCGGCAGCTCTCGTGGGACGTCGTGGCGACGCAGGGCGACGCGCACGAGGCCTTCCTCGAGTGGACGATGCGCGGGACGACGAGGCTCGGGCCGGCCATCGAGGTGACCGGCGTGACGCGCGTGCGCGCGCACGACGGCCTCGTCGTCGATCACCGCGACTACTGGGACCTGGGGGAGCTCATGGCGAGCGCATTGCCCTCGGGGCAGCGCTTGCTCACGCTCCTGCGCGCGCCGTTCGCGTGAGCCTCCGTCGCGGCGGTCGCCGCGGAGCTCGACGCGCGACTACTCTGGCGACCCGTCGCCGACGTCGGGCGCGCCGTCGGCGGGTATGACGCAGGAGCCGTCGATGCACGGGGCGCCGTAGAAGACCTCCCCGGCTCCGGTGTCCTGCCCCGCGTCGGCCGTCGCGTCCTTGCCGGCGTCGCCGGCGTAGACGACGCAAGAGCCACTGTCGGTGTCGATGCAGGGAGCCCCGTAGAAGGCCTCGACGCTGCCGCCGCTGCTCCCGCCGCAGTCGTTGAACGCCGCGATGGCGCCCGCCGCGCCGGCGGCGTGCAGAGCGGCGCGGGTGAGGCGCTGCCGCACGGTGCGCAGCGGCTTTGCGACCGGCGCCGCGGCGCCGCAGAAGGGACACGCCGCGTCCCCGTCGCGGACGTGACGGGCGCAGACCTCGCACGCGATGAACCTCGTCCTCATGGAGCCGTCTCCCCTTCATGGCCGCTCCGGGCGACGTCCGTCATGCCGCGCGAGCTCATGACTCACCCGCCCCCGTCGCTGCCCGCATCGGTCGGTCCGTCGGTGACCGCGGCGTCGC
The DNA here is from genome assembly GCA_050012715.1 of Polyangiaceae bacterium. Classification (GTDB taxonomy): domain Bacteria; phylum Myxococcota_A; class Polyangia; order Polyangiales; family Polyangiaceae; genus Palsa-1150. Next base: position 4,841 of record JBEKGQ010000420.1, on the reverse strand, counting down.
CGGCCTCGGTCGACGCCTCCGGCGACGCGCCCGAGTCGAAACAGCCTCCGCCGGGGCACGGTCCGCCGTAGAAGACCTCGCCGCCGCCCGCGTCGTAGCCGGCGTCGTACGTGGCGTCGGGCTTCGCGTCGGTCCCCGTGTCGCGGCCGGCATCGAGGACCGGGCACGGCGACTGGTCCATCCCGCCGCAGGCCAGCCCGTACGGCGGCTCAGTCGCGGTGCTCCCGCCACAATCGTTCAGCGCCGCCACGGCCCCCGCGGCCGCCGCGGCGTGCAGCGCGGCGCGCGACAGGCGCCTCGAGAGTGACAGGAGCGGCGGCGCGACGGGCGCCACCGCCCCGCAGAACGGGCACGTCGCGTCGCCCTCGCGGACGTGCCGCGCGCACGCGGTGCACGCGATGAACCTCGGTCTCGTGGGCGTCACGGCGTCGTCCCTTCCCCAGCGTAGCGCGCGCGCTCCGCCTCCGGCCACGCCTCCTCGACGATCGCGAACCTCCCGTAGTCGAACGGCATCCCCTCGGCGGCCTGCGTGCGCACCAGCCGCTCGCGCTTGCCCTCGCGCAGGAGCTCTAGCGCCCGGTGATGGCAGTAGGGGTTGTTCCCGGTCTTCCCGAAGAGCACGTGCGTCGTCCAGTTGCAGCCGGCGAGGCACGCCTCGGCGTAGTAGCACCCGCGGCAGTAGCCCCAGAGGTCGTCGACGGTGCGATCGCGCATGAAGCGGAGCGGAGCGGTGCGCTCCCAGATGTCCACGAGCTTCGCGTCGCGCAGGTTGCCGCCCACGTACGCGTCGCTCGGGAGCGACGGGCACCCCTTCACGTCGCCGTTCGCCTCGAGGCCCAGCGTGAGGCGGCCCGCGCCGCACGAGCCGCGGTGCCGGTCGGGCTTCGTGCCGCGCAGCGCGCTCTCGTGCGGGCCGAAGTAGCCGATGTTGTTCCCGGGCCAGAGGCGCACCCGCGCCGCCTCCGCGCGCACCTTGAGCTTCGCCAGCCGGGGAATCAGCTCGAGCACCTGGTACGGCTCGAGGAGCAGATCCGCCTCGTCCCCCGCGCGCCCCATCGCGGTCGTGATCTGCACGAGCCACGCGTGGATGCCCTGCGCGACGAGCAGCTCGAGCACCGACTCCAGCTCGGCGAGGTTCCAGCGGTTGATCTGCGTGTTCGCCGTGACCGGCACCCCCGCCTGCCGGAGGTTCGCGAACGACGCCATCGCCGCGTCGAAGCTCCCGGCGAGGGCGCGCACCCGGTCGTGCGTCTCGCGGAGGCCGTCGATCGACACCGACACGCCCTGGATGCCCGCGTCCTTCGCGGCCCGCGCGCGCTCCGCGGTGAAGGCCCGGCCGCCGGTGGTGATGGAGCACTGCATCCCGCGGCCGCGGATGGCGCGGACGAGGAGGAGCCAGTCGTCGCGGAGGTAGGCCTCGCCGCCGATGAGGGTGACCTCCTTGACGCCGAGGTCCGCCATCTGGGCGACGACGTCGAGGGCCTGCTCGGTGCTGAGCTCGTCGGGCCGCGCCCGCCCCGCGCGGGAGCCGCAGTGGCGGCAGGCGAGGTCGCACGCGAGGGTGATCTCCCACACCGCGTAGATGGGGCGGTTCGCGCGGTCGACGTCGCGCGACTCGGCGGCGAGCGGAAGGCTGCGTCGCGCCGGGCGGGCGAGAGGGGCGATGGGGAGACCGTGGGGGCGGGCCGTCGCGGTCACGCGTCGAACGATAGCACCGGGGATCGGAGGTGCTCGCGCCCGCTCGTCGCTACTCGCGACGCAAGCCCGACACGTAGAACCCGTCGCAGCGGAGCGCTTCGCCGGTGATGTGCCCGTTGGCGCGCGAGCCGAGGAACACCGTCGTGCGGGCGACCTCGTCCGCCTCGGTCAGGCGCCCGGTGGCGGCCGACTGCTTCATCCGCTCGAGGAACGCGGGCGGGCGCGGCCGCGTGTCGACCGCGCCGGACATGAGGATGTTCGTCAGGATGCCGGCGGGGCCGAGCTCCTTCGCGAGGGTGCGGTGGAGGCCGTGAAGAGCGGCCTTGCCCGTCATGTAGGCGCTCGAGCCGGGGAACCCGTCGACCACGAGCCCCGTCGAGATGGTCACGATGCGCGCCCACGCGCTCGCGCGAAGGAGGGGCAGCGCGGCCTGGATCATCGCGAACGTCCCGACGATGTTCGCCTGCACCGGCACCTGCCACTCGCGCCAGGGGAAGTCCTCGACGTTCCGGAAGCCGCCGCCGGGGTTCATGCGCTCGTCGCGCCCGGTCGGCCAGCAGACGGCGTTGTTCACGAGCACCGCGAGCCCGCCGAGCTTCGCGCGCACCTCCCCGATGGCGCTCTCGGCCGTCTCCGGCGACTCGAGCGCGAAGCGCGTGATCATCGCCTCGCTGCCGGCCTCGCGCACGGCGCGGGCCGTCTCCTCCGCCTGCTCCCGGCTCTCGCGGTACGTGATGGCCACCCGCGCCTTCTCGCGGCCGTAGGCGACGGCGATGGCGCGACCGATTCCCTTCGATGCGCCCGTCACGAGGACGGGTACCCCAGCGAGCTCCATGTCCATGGCGCACACCGTGAGGCGGCGGCGCCGGACCGGCTTGGAAGAAACGGCCAGGATCCACGCCCCCGCAACCCCGGGCCCCCTCCGCGCGTCCTATCCTGGGCGACATGACGATGCTTCTCCCCCGCGAGACCTCCACCACCGCGGCGCTCGGGCGATTCGTCGACCGGTTCGAGGTCTGGACGCCGCGCCCCGGCGAGACGCACCGCAAGGTCGACCTTCTGCCGGACGGCGGCGGGTCGCTCGTCGTCCGCCTTCACCCGGACGGCACCTACGACGCGGGAGCGCGCGGCCCGCGCACGCGCGCCCACTACAAGACGGCGGCCGCGTTGCCGCTGATGGCCCGCGTGCTCTTCAAGCCGGGCGGCGCCTACCCGTTCTTCGGCCTGCCCATGGACGCGCTCGCCGACGGGCTGGCCCCGCTCGAGGAGCTCTGGGGCGACGACGCGCGCGTGCTCCGCGACGACGTCCTCGCCGCGCATGCCGCGGGGCGAGACGTGACCGCGGTGCTCTCGCGCCACCTCGTCGCGCGGATGCGCCGCCGCCCGTTCGAGCCCACCGGCGCGGTCGCCGCCCGCGCCGCGGTCGGCCTCCTCGCGCGCGGCGAGAGCCTCGACGCCGTCGCCAGCGCGGTGGGGGTCAGCGAGCGTCACCTCCGCCGCGCCTTCCGCGCCACCGTGGGCCTCGGCCCGAAGACGTACGCCCGCATCGCCCGCTTCCAGCGCGCCCTGTCGCTCGGCCAGCGCTACCCGGGCCGCTGGGCCGACGTCGCGCACGCCACCGGCTACTTCGACCAGTCGCATCTCACCGCCGACTTTCGCGAGCTCGCCCTCGTCGCCCCGGGCTCCCCGGGCGAGCACCCCCCACGGCGCGACTGCTAAGCCATCCTCACGCGGGTCGCTTCGTCGCCGCCGCGAGCCGGACGACCTGCTCGAGGCTCCCGGCGTCGACCGGCTTGAGGAGGTAGCGGAAGGCGCCGAGCTCCACCGCGTCGATCGCGGTCTGGATCGACGGCCCTCCCGTCATCAGGACGACCGGCGTGCGATCGTCGCGCGCGCGGAGGACGCGCAGGAGCTCGACCCCGTCGAGGCCGGGCATGTCGATGTCGGTCACGATCGCGTCGTACGCGGTGCCGCCGAGGCGGGCGAGCGCTTCGCGCCCTTCGGCCGCCTCGTCCACCGTCCATCCGGCGTTGCGGAGCAGCCTCGCGGTGACGCGCAGGACCTGCCGGTCGTCGTCGACGACGAGCACCCGGCCCCGGGCGGCGTCCGGGGCCGCGACGCGCGTCGACGCGGTGTCCGCCAGCTGGTTCTGCTTCGAGATGCGCGCGATGCGCTGGACGATGGAGGGCGCGTCCGCGGGCCCGAACGGCGCGAGGGCGCTCGCGAGGTCGGCCACCGTCTGGAAGCGCTGCGCCGGGAGCTTCTCGAGGCACTTCATCACCGCCGCCGCCAGCGCCTCGGGGAGCTCGGGCCGGTGCTGGGCCACCGGGAGCGGCGCGTCGGTCGCGATGGCGACGAACAGCGCGGACTGCGTCGGCGCATCGAAGGGGACGCGACCGGTGAGGAGCTGATAGAGGACGACCCCGAGCGACCAGATGTCGGTCCGGTGGTCGATGTCCTTCGCGGCCCGGACCTGCTCCGGCGACATGTAGACGGGCGAGCCGACGGTCGCGTCCGTCGCGGTGAGGAGGAAGCCGTCGGTCGAGGTCACCTTGGAGATCCCGAAGTCGAGCACCTTGACCACCGGCGAGCCGTCGGCGCCGGCCGCGAGGAAGACGTTCGACGGCTTGAGATCGCGGTGGACGATGCCCATCGCGTGCGCCTCGGCCACCCCCTCGCACGCCTGGAGCACGTAGGACACCGCGTCCTCGACCGGCAGGACGCCGCCGACGTGGACGATGCGCCCGAGATCGCCTCCCGTCAGGTGCTCCATGACCATGAACGGCTGGCCGTTCTCGAGGTGGCCGACGTCGAACACGCGCACCACGTGCTCGCTCCTCAGCTGCGCGCACGCGCGCGCTTCGCGCAGGAAGCGCGCGTTGACCTCGGCGCGGCGAGGCACGTCGCGGCGGAGGACCTTGATCGCCACGCGCTGGCCGAGCTCGACGTGCCGCGCGCCGAGGATGACCGCCATCCCGCCCCGACCCACCACGCCGTCGACCTCGTACCGGCCTGCCACCAGCTCGCCGACGCGCGGTAGACCTTCGGGCCAGTCCGAGTCCATGCTCCGACGAGGATACGCTCACCCCGGCGACGGCGTCGCGCCGCCGGCATCGCCCGGCTGGCGCCTGCCCCGACGCTTG
>JBEKGQ010000419.1:0-10813 GCA_050012715.1 Polyangiaceae bacterium | reverse complement strand
ACGCGACCTCGCCTCCGATGCCCGACTTGTGCTCGAGGTCGACGTACCCGACGAGCAGCGCCGCCGGCGCGTAGGGCAGCCAGTTGCCGTTGAAGGGGCCGCCGTCGAAGTAGGCGCGCGCGAACGTGTACCGGGCCCCGAGGTCGATGACGTTGGGTCTGAGGTTCAGCGTCTCCCCGAGCGAGTAGCTGGCCGCTCCCTCCACGCCGTAGTGGCGCGTGGCGCCTCCGTTCGTGAGCTCGTTGGCCCCCGACGTCGCGAGGTCACCGCTGCTCGTGACGACCTGGTTGTAGAAGTTGATGAAGTACGCGGTCCCCTCGAAGTGCCAGACGCGCTTGTGCGTCAGGCGCGTCCCGAGCTCGTAGTTCATGCTGCTCTCGGCCTGGAGGGGCGTCACGGTGGCGCCCGTGCGCGGCATGATCGGGCTCGTGACGCGCGGGGGCGCCCAGCCGAGGTGCATGCCGGCGTAGACGTTGGCCTCGGGCGTCCCGCCGACCATGCCGAGGCCCGGGATGACGCCGCCCGCCTGGCCGTTGACCGTCGGCTGCGAGACGTCCACGTCGCTCTGCCGCGAGACGTCGCTCTGGAAGTAGGCCTCCTCGAAGCGCACGCCTGGCGTCACGAGGAGCCACTTCCGCACCTCGATGCGGTCCTCGGCGTAGGTCGCGAAGGCGTACGAGTCGTGCTGGAAGACGTAGTCGAGCGTCCCGTCCTTCGACGTCGGCGTGCTCCCGGTGCGCTGCTGGTAGTGCGCCACCTCGTAGAGGAATCGCGCTCCGATGTCGAGGGTGTGGCTGATCTCCCCGGTGGGGAAGCGCCACTCGAGCCGCGGCTCGACGCCGGCGACCTCGTAGTTGCGGTCGAGGATCGTGTCGGTGTTGCGGAAGTAGATCGCCCCGCCGGTCAGGCTCTGGTCGCCGACGATGGAGTCGTACTGGTTGAGCGGCAGGAGCTCGCCGCCCGCCGTGTTCCGGTCGTAGTCCTGACGGTTCCAGATGCGCTGCGTCCGGTACGCGTACCCGATCGTGGTCAGCTTGGTGTTCTCGTCGAAGTGCTGCACCTGGGTGAGCGAGATGTCGTAGCGCTGCTGGCTGATCGCGTCGGCGGGAGTCCGCGTCGGCTGCCGGGGGTCGGCGGCGTACATCCCTTTGGTGAGACCGTTGTCGTCGGACAGCGTCTCGTCGTCGTGGAAGCCGAGCTTGAGCGTCGCCTCGCCGCGGCGCGACGTGTCGAAGACGACCTTGCCGAGGGCGTCGGTCTGGTGGAACGCCTCCGCCTGGATACCGTCGCTGTCCTTGTGCACGATCTGCACGATGTAGCGGACGTTCTCCGAGGGCGCGTCGCCGTGGCTTGCCATCACGCTCGCGTACCCCATCGGCTTGTCGCCGAGGACGCAGAGGCCGCTCGAACCGCAGCGATCCCCCGCCCAGAAGCCGGCGTCGAGCTCGGCCATCTCGTGCTGGTGATCCGGCGGGAGCAGCGTGAGAAAGTTGATGACGCCGCCGATCGTCTGCGGACCGAAGAGGATGTTGCCGCTGCCCTTCACGACCTCGACGCCGCGCATCCGCTCCGCCATCGGCACGTAGTAGATGTCCGGCTCGGAGTACGGGTTGACCGACACCGGGACGCCATCCTCGAGGATGAGCAGGCGCCGTGATCGGCCCGGGTCGAGGCCGTGGATGCCGACGTCGAGCCGGAGGCCACCGCCGCTCTCCTGCGTGGCGGTGAGCCCCGGCACGCGCCGCAGGATCTCCGCGACGTCCGCGGGCTGCTCTCGCTCGAGCTCCTTGGTCGTCACCAGCGTGCCGGAGCCGGGTACCTTCTGCAGCGCGTCGGCGCGATCGCCGATGATGCGGATCTCGGCGACGCTGTCCTTCGCGGCCGGCGCGGCGGACGTGGCCGGCGCGGCGGTGGCGGCCGCCGGAGCGGCCGCCGCGGGAGGCGCGCCGTCGTCGGCACGAGCGGCCGCGGAAACGGCCGCGCATGCGGCGAGGACGGCGGAGGCGAGGGCGCGTCTCACGGGGCCTTGCAGATCCCCATGCCGTTGCAGCCGGGGGAGGGCGGCGGGCAGTCCGTCGCGACGGTGCAGGGCTTCGAGCAAAACTGGCCCTTCGCGGGAAAGTCGTCGCACGAGGTGCCCGGAGGACACGCCGGGCTCCCCGGCGCGGTGCTGCAGGGGGACATGAAGACCAGGGCCCCGCCGCTGTCCTCGTGGTCGGGAGCGGCGTCGTCGCTGGCTTCGGGCTCGCCGGCCTCCGGCAGGTACGGGCTCGCGTCCAGGTCGCAGTCGCACGCGGTGTAGCCCCCGCCTCCGTCTACCGGGCACACCTGGAAGCCGCTCCGGCCGTCGTCGCACGTGCAGCGCTCGACGTCCTCCCCGAGGCAGGGAGCGGCTCCGTTGCCCTCGCTGCATGCGGCGACGAGCAGAAACCCGAGGACGACGACGCCCCCGAGTGCTGCCCGCCGCGTGTCACGCGCTTGTCTCATCGGCACCGCGCCGAGGGCCATCGTAACAACACCTCAGCAACCAGCGGTCCACCCCGCGGAGAGTCCAATTTTCCCGCGGTTGCCCCTCCTGCGGTCCCCCGGCCGCGCGCCCGGTGTGGTTCACTCTTCATCCAGGCCTGGATCGGATGTGACATCAGTGCAATGGCGGGCGCGGCGCTTCCCGCACCGCCTTTTTCCCGGCGAAGTCGCCGCGATCCGCGCGGAGGCGTGGCCGGTATGCGCCCTGCAGCCGGTGGCTCCTCATGGCGAGCCTCAAGTCCCTCCCGAGCTGGCGCTGGGGTCTCTTTGCCCTCGTCTTCGGCGCGGCGGCGAGCTGCTCGAAGGCCCAGCCGACGGCGTCGGCCCAGACCCGCCCGCCGCCGCAGCGCCTCTCGATGGCGGAGGTTCCTCCGCCCGCCGACGGCCAGCATGGCGAGGGACGGAAGGGCGGCAACTTCCGCGAGAGCGTCGTCTACGTGGACGGGCAGGCGAAGGGAATCCTCCGCTTCTCGGAGCTCCCGCCGACGCTCAAGCCCATCCTCGAGCCCGAAATCGACGATCTCGGCATCCCCCGGTACTACCACCTCGTCGACTACCTCCAGGCGATCGGCGTCGACGTCGACCACATCCGCGAGATGCACGTCTCGGGGTCCCACGACCGGATCGCGGTCTTCACCGGCGAAGAGCTCCGCTCGCACCGCGACCGGATGGTCTTCGACTTCACGCAGCAGGTGGCGGGCAAGCCGCGCGCTCGCTGGGCGCAGCTCCACGCCATCCCCCACAAGCCGATGGTCGACGTGATCCTCAACGTCTCCATCTACATCGCGAAGACACCGCCCACGTTCGCGCACGGCGACATCTGGCTCGACGGCAAGGTGGTCGACGAGCCGATCCCCTATGTCGGCGACGGCGTTCCCAAGGGGACGCGCGTCTACTCCGACGGCAAGCTCGACGGCTGGGTGCGGCGCAAGACGCTCCCCAACAAGCTCATCGCGCCGGACAGCGAGGTCACGAACGCGAAGTTCTCCACCGACGCCTTCCTTGCGTACGTGGGCGCCGACACGCGCAACGCGAAGACGATCGACTTCTACGCGAACGACGCCCTCGTCGCGCGGGTCGACGGCAAGACCTGGTCGCAGACGAAGGGTCAGTACGAGTTCGTCCTCCCCTCGCGAAGCCACGGCCAGGTCGAGCAGCTCTTTCCCGGCGACCTCCAGGGCCGAGTCACCTCGATCAAGGTCTACGTCCACGCGACGGCGCCCGAGCGGAAGCTCCAGCCTGCGGCTTTGGCACCGCAAGGTGGATCGGACGATCCCCAGAACGTGGGGGGCGGGGACGGGAGTGGCGGCGGGAATGGCGGCGGAAATGGCGGAAACACCGGTGTAACAACGGTGGCACACGGCGTGAATAACGGTTCGGCTGCGGACGACGACACGTTCTGAGCAGGCGCGGGGATTTCGCGTTCATCGAGAGTTCCAGGAGGCAAGCATGTCACTCGATTCGAAACGTACTCGCTCGTTGCTCGGGCTCGTCGCAGGTCTCGGCATCCTCACCGTCGGCAGCATCGCCGACGCCGCCACCGTCCAGCTCTCGACCGGCGTTCTGCTCGTGAAGCAGTCCTCGAACGGGACGGTCTCACGCGGGACGGGGGCCGGCATCTTGATGCCGCGTCTCACGACGCTCGGCGGCAACAAGCTGATGGCCATCTGGATGGACTCGGCGCCGGACTCGGAGGTGCCGCCGTCCAACGCGAACGACAACAACGGCTACTGGGAGGGCAAGGTCTCGATCATCCAGCTCAACGCCGAGGCGGCGCCGAGCATCGTGACGACCACGCAGATCTCGCACTTCGACGGCGACCGTCCGTTCAACCACCCGCGCCTCGCGGCGGGCGGCGACGGCAGCTACGTGATGATCGGCTTCGCCTCGACGATCGAGGATCCGGACATCACGAACGAGTACGTCATGGCGCTCGACTCGAGCGGCAACGTCCTCAACCTGACCGGCAAGTCGCTCAACGGCGACAACCAGGTCTACGACGACAACGGCAAGCTCCAGCAGGTGCTGAACGTCGGCCAGAACGACGGCGACAACCACGGCGCGTCGGAGATGTACTTCATCAACACCGACTCGACGGGCGTCGATCACTTCCTCGCCGGCTACCTCCACAACAACAACGACACGTACATCTACGGCCTCTCCGTCACGCACACGACGACGGGGGTCACGGTCAACCAGGACTGGAAGGTCAAGGCGGTCAGCCCGGCGAACATCGGCCGGCCGACCTGCGCCGTCACCGGAACGACGACCGCCACGTGCTGCGCCGCCAAGGGCAACAACCGGCCGCCCGAGGTGGGCATCGAGTGCGTCGCCCTCAATACGGCGACCGGCACGATCACCAACAAGTCGATCGTCGCGCCGTCGCAGCCCGATCAGAACATGTACATGAACCAGCCGACGGTCACGTACCTCGGCAACAACATCTGCGGCCTCGGCTTCCAGATGTCCGACGGGTCGGGGCGCAACCAGAACGGCCACTTCCTCAGCGCCAACACGAGCCAGGCGTACACGATCGACTGCGCCGCGCTGACGATCAAGAACACGCAGTCCGGCGTCGCGCCCTTCCAGCGCCACGCCACGATGTCGAGCTCGGTCTTCGGCAACCAGGGGCAGACGTTCATGGCCTCGATGGGCTGCTCCAGCACCGGCGCCGGCGCGGCGGGCTTGCAGCTCATCGGCGTCGACTCGAACGGCATGATGACGGTCGACAAGGAGAACAACCTCCTCCCCGTCATGTGGCAGTGCGACACGGCGTGGCTCTCGTACAAGGGCCTTCGCAACCCGCGCGACCAGGGGCGCGACTTCGTCCACACGCTCGGCAACGTGACGAACCCCGGCTACGGCGACCCGAAGGGGTGGATGCCCGAGGTCTCGAACTTCGCCATCTCCCTCGTGCCCGCGGTGGCCAACACGACCGCCAACCGCAACAGCCTCTACATGTCGTTCATCCCGATCGCGTGGGACAAGAGCGTGACCGTGTCGATGGGCGCGGCGGTCGACGTCAGCCAGATCCCGCCCGGGCCGTCGCCCACGGTCGACGGGGCAGGCACCCCCGTCGTCGGCAACGGCGATCCGACGGTCAACGGCGACCAGCCCGGCAGCACCGGGAGCAGCAGTGGGAGCAGCACGAGCAGCGGTGGAAGCAGCATCCACCACAGCGGCTTCCTCGGCATGAGCGACAGCGGCGGATGCAGCGTGAGCGCCGTCGGGGAGAAGAAGAAGGACGGCATCGCGGGGCTCGCGCTGCTGGGTCTCGGTCTCGCGTTCGCGGCTTCGCGCCGTCGGAGGGCATGAGCGATGATTTCCAGGGCAATGACGGTCACTCTCGCGGGCGCGCTCGTCATCGGCGCGTACGCGGCGGGGTGCGGCGGCGGAGCGACCGGTGAGCCCGGCGAGGGCGAGTACCACTCCTACGGGGGTGGTCCCGCCACGACGAGCAGCGGGAGCGGGAGCTCCAGCGGCTCGAGCAGCTCCGGCGGCTCGAGCACCGGGAGCTCGGGCGGCTCGAGCACGGGTAGCTCGAGCACCGGCAGCTCCTCGGGTAGCACCAGCGGGAGCGATTCCGGCTCGACCGCCACGCCGGACGCGGGGCCGCCTCCGGTCAGCCTGCAAGAGGCGCTGACGGCGTTCGCTGGCTGCATGCAGTACAGCGACTTCACGAGCACCACCACGAACGGCGTCGCGGCTTCGGACATCGCGAAGGCGCAGACGACGCAGTACGGCGACTGCAACGCGTGCCACAACGCCGGCGACGGCGGCTTCTGGGCGAGCTACGGCCAGGTCCAGGGTCAGGACATGACGCAGGTCATGTTCCAGCAGACACAGATGTTCCCTTACATCACGAAGTGGGTGACCGGCACCGGGACGCCGTGCCACCCGAAGTTCCAGCTCAACCCCGCCGTCGTCCAGGCCATCCAGGACTTCGTGAACGTGACCCTCACTCGCTGGCAGAACAACCAGTGCACCGGCAGCGGTCTCCCCTCGGACGCCGGCCTGGGCGAAGGAGGCTGAGCCGGACCCGTCCGGGAGCCCCCTGCTAGACTGACCCCATGAGCGCCGGCAGCAAGATCGATCCGCGGTTGCGGGTCCTCTACTTGCTCTCGGTCGCGGGTGGGGTCTTCGTCTTTCGTCGGCTGGACGTCATTACCGCCCTGGTGGCCGCGCAGGCCGTGCTCTGGCTCGTCGTTGGGCTGACCCCGCAGCGCCTCCTCCGGCAGATCAAGAAGCTCTGGTTCTTCACCCTCTTCATCGTCGTCTCGTACGCGCTCACCTCGGAGGATCCGGCGACCGATCACTGGGTCGCGCTGCACCTCGCGCGCTGGACGGTCTCGGTCAACGCCGCCGGCGCCCTCGCCGGGCTCGTGATGGTGCTCCGCGTCGTCTGCGTCATCCTCGCGGCGCAGGTGGCGAGAGCCGGCGATCCCCGGGCGGTGGCGGCGGGCCTCGCCAGGCTCGGCGCACCCCGCCTCATCGCATCGTCGATCGACGCCGTCCTCGCGCTCCTGGGGGGCGGTGGAGGAGGCGGTGGTGGGGGTGGCGGCGGAGGAGGCGGAGGGGGCGGTGGTCGCGGACGGAGGCGGGCCGACGAAGGAGGGGAGACCTTCTGGGCCGCGCTTCGTCGCATCTCCCGGGGTGACGTCGCGCCCATCGTCCGACGGATCGATCGGCACATCGAGCGGGTCGAGGACCACCTCGCCGACCAGGGCTTCGGCGACCGCGAGCGCGAGGTCGGCCGCGACGTCGCCGTCATCGCGGGCGTCTCGCTCACGATGCTCGGCATCAAGGCCCTCAAGGTCCTGCCGAACATCCCCTTCGCCCCCGGCTACAAGACCGTCATCCTGACGCCGCTCTACATCGTGGCGCGGTTGAAGACCCGCTCCAGGGTGGGCGCCACCGTCGCGGGCCTCACCATGGGCGTCGTCGCGTTCCTCGGCGGGGACGGGCGATACGGACCCTTCGAGATCCTCAAGCACACCGCGCCTGGCGTCGTGTGCGACCTCGTCGTCCCGTTCATGGTCCGCGGCGGGCGCTCGCCCGGTCCCATCGCGTGGTCGCTGCTCGGGGCGCTCATCGGGGCGGCGCGCTACGCGACGATCTTCGGCGTGATGCTGCTCGTCCAGCCCCCGCGGCTGGCGTGGGCGCTGCTGGCCCCCGGGCTCGCCCTCCACACGACGTTCGGCGTCCTGTCGGGGTGGGTGAGCTGGCAGATCGTGAAGGCGATGCACCGCGCGGACGTAGCGGACGATGGCCCGGCGGTCGGACCGATGGTCCCAAAGACGGTGGGGAGCGAGGCAAAATGAGCAAGCTCGTAGCGGACGACGGCAGGACCCACATCGAATCGCGCCTCATGCGCGAGTCGCTGGTGGACCGGAAGGTGATCGCGCGGACGGCGTCGGAGCGCGAGTACGAGATCATGCCCAACGTGGTCCTCGTCGGGATTGGCGGGCAGTCGATCTTCGACCGGGGCCGGGAGGCGCTGCTGCCGCTGGTGGAGGAGATCTCCGCCGTGCGCCCCAAGTACAAGATGATGATGGGCGTCGGCGGCGGGACGCGCGTCCGCCACACCGTATCCATCGCCCTCGATCTCGGCGTCCCCACCGGCGGCGTCGCCCAGCTCGTCGGCGCGATGGAGGAGGCGAACGCGGTCTTCCTCAATGCGCTCCTCGCCAAGCACCGCTCCATCGTCATGCAGCGCGAGCACTTCTGGGAGCTGCCGCTCTACATCGAGAACGGGATGCTGCCGATCGTCATCTCGATCCCGCCGTACCACTTCTGGGAGCCTCCGCCGGAGGACGGGCCGCTGCCGGCCCACGGGTCGGACTTCGGCCTCTTCATCCTCGCCGAGGTGCTCGGGATGAGCCGCGTCATCTTCGTGAAGGACGAGGACGGGCTGTACGACAAGGACCCGAAGAAGCACGCCGACGCGAAGCTCATCAAGCACATCACGCTGGCGAAGCTCTCGGAGAACATGCCCGAGGAGCTCATCCTCGACCGCGCCCTCTTCAAGGTTTGGAAGGCGGCGCGGCACATCAAGCGCGTTCAGATCGTGAACGGGCTGAAGCGCGGCGAGCTGACACGGGCGCTCGCGGGCGAGGATGCCGGGACGATCATCGAGAAGGACGGTGCGTCGTGAGCGGCCGCCGCGTCATCGACAACGCGCTCGGCGAGTCGGCGCTCACGTCGAGCGGCTACGCGGGCTTCGACTACGACCCGGTCGCGATGATGCCCGACACCAAGGTCATCAAGGTCGGCGGGCAGTCGGTGATGGACCGGGGGCGCGCCGCGCTCTTCCCGATCCTCGACGAGCTCGTGGCGGTGAAGGACAAGCACAAGCTCCTCCTCTGCTGCGGTGGGGGAACGCGCGCGCGACACATCTACGCGATGGCGAGCGACCTCGAGCTCCCCACCGGCGTCCTCGCTGCGCTCGGCGGCTACGTGCCCCGCCAGAACGCGCGCATGCTGCAGATGCTCCTCGCCAAGCACGGCGGCCTCTTCATCATGCACGACGACTTCGAGAAGCTGCCCCTCTACTTCCGGCTCGGGTGCATCCCGATCATGACGGGTATGCCCCCGTACGGGTACTGGGAGAAGCCGACCGAAGGGGGGCGCATCCCGCAGCACCGCACGGACTCGGGGGTGTTCCTCACCGCCGAGGTCCTCGGCGTGAAGCGGGCGCTCTTCATCAAGGACGAGGACGGCCTGTGCGAGGCGGATCCGAAGAAGCACCCGGGCGCGAAGCACATCCCGCGCATCAGCGCGCGCGAGCTCATCGAGCGCAACCTCGACGACATGATCCTCGAGCGCGTCGTCATCGAGTACCTCGCACGCGCCCGCTTCTGCCACGAGCTTCAGATCGTGAACGGGCTGAAGCCGGGCATGGTGACGCGTGCCCTGGAGGGCGAGGATGTCGGCACGATCATCTACAAGGACTGACCGGCTCCGCCGCGCGGCGCTCCTGCTTGCGGCGGCGCTGGCGCTGGGCGCTTGCCACAAGAGCGAGCCATCGGCGGCGCAGCCCCTCCGGGTCGCGGCGGCGGCGGACCTGTCGTCTGCGTTCCGGGACGTGGGCGCCGTGTACGAGCAGAAGACCGGGCAGAAGGTCGACTTCTCGTTCGGGGCGACGGGCCTGCTCGAGAAGCAGATCGCCGAGGGAGCGCCGTTCGACGTCTTCGCGGCGGCGAACGTCTCGTACGTCGATGACGCGGTGAAGGCGGGGGCGTGCGTGGCCGACTCGAAGTCGACCTACGCGACGGGCCACGTCGTCCTCTTCAGCGCCAAGGAGGCGAGCTTTCACCCCCAGACGGTCGCGGATCTGACCGACGCACGCGTCACGAAGATCGCCATCGCCAACCCGGACCACGCTCCCTACGGGGCGGCCGCCAAGCAGGCGATGCAGCACGCCGGGGTCTGGGACAAGGTGCAGCCGAAGCTCGTCTACGGCGAGAACGTGCAGCAGACGCTCCAGTTCGCCCAGTCGGGCAACGCCGATGTGGCAATCGTCGCGCTCTCGCTCGCGAAGACCGTCGAGGGCGAGTGGACGCCGATCCCGACCGAGCTGCACGCACCCATCGAGCAGGCCATGGTCGCGTGCACGGGCGGCAAGGCCGGTAGCGAGGCCGGTCGCAAGTTCATCGCCTACGTCCAGTCGGCCGAGGGCCACGCCGTGATGAGGAAGTACGGCTTCCTTCTCCCGGGGGAGACGCTCGCGCTGAGCCCGTGAGGGCCGTCTCGCGCTCGCCGCCTCGGGAGCTAGTAGCACCAGCCGTACTGGGTGGCCCCGAGCGAATCCGGCGGGGGAATGCTCTGGCACGCCTGACCGGACGGGCACGTGGAGGCCGCGGGCGCGACCTCGCAGAGCTGCAGGCACATCTTGGACGACGCGCCGCCGTTGACCGACACGGTCAGGCACGAGAACCCCACCTGGCACTCTTCGGCGACGCTGCACGGCGCCTGGTAGCCCCCGGGGCCGGCGGCGATGCAGTTCGTGTAGAGGCGCGTGCGGTCGGTCGAGATGCCGAGGTTGCACGACTGGCCGGTGCCGCAGCCCTTCTGCGCCATCGGATCGCAGTTGAGGGTGCACGTCTTGGCCGTGAAGCCCTCCGTCGCGCCGGTCTGGAGCGGTCCGGCGTGACACCAGCCGCCCGGCGACGTGCAGTCCGTGTCGGCGTTGCAGAACTTGTAGCAGACCGCGTCGTCGCTTCCGTCCCCCGGTTCCGCGCAGGAGAAGCCGGCGGCGCAGCTCGTCGGGTCGCTCGCGTTGCAGGCG
>JBEKGQ010000418.1:0-6468 GCA_050012715.1 Polyangiaceae bacterium | reverse complement strand
CGGGGGGGCGCGGACGCGTCGCATCGCCGGCCTCGGTCGCCGGGGCGCTGGCGGTGCTCACCGGGGTGATGCTCGCCGGCGTCGGGGGCGGCGGGTGCAGCGACGACGGCGCCACGGCCTACCCCGACGGCGGGGCCGCGTCGGACGGGCTCGGCGTCGGTGGCGCGTGCACCGCGTCGAGCGACTGCCGCCCGGGCCTCGACTGCAACGCCGGGAGCTGCCAGCCGTGCGCGTGCAGCCCCTCCGGCGCCACCTGCGTCATCAACGACGAGTGCGCGGCCGGCATGTACTGCGGGACGGCGAAGACGTGCGCGCCCGGCGGCACCGGCGCGAGCGGCGCGACCTGCGCGAGCGACGCCGATTGCGCCGCCGGCCTCCGCTGCGACCTCGTCGGGCTCTCCGCCCAGTGCTTGCCGGAGGGGACCGGCGACGTGGGGGCGTCGTGCGGATCGAGCGCGGACTGTTACGGCGGGCTCGTGTGCACCGGGGGCCTCTGCCAGGCGCTCCCGCCGGGGTCGCCGCCCTTCGGCACGCCCACGTGGGCCGGGGAGACGTGCGTCGACCTCACCGGCCCGACGCAGGCCTACTTCCGCGTCCCGCGTGGCTCGAACGACGGGGACTTCTACCGCCTCCCCTTCCCCAACGACGTCCGGAACGACGGCGGCCACATCACGCTCACCGGCCACCCGACGCCCGGGCCGGCGCTCCTCGGGTACGACCTCGTCGCGCGCTACCTCGACGACATCGAGGCGACCGAAAACGGGTTCAGCACGTACCCGACGGTGTACTTCCGCTTCAGCGCCCCGGTCGACATCAACGGCACCCTCAAGGGCCCGGGCGCGGTGCGCTGGCTGGACATCACGACGCCGACCAGCCCCGTGGAGCTCTCCCTCGGCTGGGTCGCGACCACCGCGCGCAACGCGTACATCTGCGACAACTGGATGGGCATCCGCCCTCCGCGGGGGGCTCCCCTGACGCCGGGCCACACCTACGCCGTGGTGCTGGCGACCTCCATCCTCGACGCCAACGGCCAGACCATCCAGGTGTCGAGCGACCTCACCGCGCTGCTCGGCGACACCGCGCCGACCGACACGACGCTCGCCCCGCAGTGGACGAAGTACGCGCCGCTGCGTGCGTGGGCCAAGGCCCTGGACCTGCCGGTCTCGAGCATCCTCGATGCCACCGTGTTCACGACGGGCGCGCCCGCCGCCATCGGACCGAACCTCGCCGCCGCGGTCGCCGCCACCGCGGTGCCCACCGCCACGAGCTGGATCGACTGCGCGAACGCGCCCTCGCCGTGCCCCCAGGCCACGGGCGACCGCGCGTGCGGCTCGCCGCAAGATCCGACGTTCGCCGAGCTCCACGCGATGATCACGCTGCCGATCTTCCAGCAAGGCAGTGAGCCGTACCTCACGCCCACCGACGGCGGCGACTTCGTGCTGTCCTCGAACGGCGTCCCGCAGATGCAGCGCACCGAAGCGGTGTGCATGTCGCTGACCGTCCCGACGGGAACGGCGATGCCCGCGTCGGGGTGGCCGCTCCTCGTCTACGCGCACGGCACGGGCGGGAGCTTCCGCAGCGACATCCCGGAGGGCGTGGCGGCGCGCATGGCGGCCATCGGCGTGGCGGTCCTCGGCATCGACCAGGTCGAGCACGGGACGCGGCGAGGGACGTCGCAGGACTCGCCGGACAACCTGTTCTTCAACTTCGCGAACCCCGCCGCGGCGCGCGGCAATCCGCTGCAGGGCGCGGCCGACCAGATGTCGCTCGTGCGCTTCGCGACCGGGTTCGATCTGCCGGCGGCGTCGTCGCCGACGCAGGCCGAGATCAAGGCCGGCGCGCTGGCCTTCTGGGGTCACTCGCAGGGAGCCACGTGCGGCGGAATCGCGATGCCCTACACCTCGGGCGTCACCGGCGCCGTGTTGAGCGGCCAGGGCGCGAGCCTGATGGACGCGCTCGTGACGAAGACGAACCCGGTCGACATCGCGGCCATCATCCCGGTGGTGCTCGAGGATCCGAGCGTCGACATCAACCACCCCGTGCTGTCGCTGCTGCAGGGCGATCTCGGCCTCGTCGATCCGCTGAACTACGCCGGCTTGCTCGTCACGAACCCGCTCGCCGCCGCCGACCAGAAGCACCTCTTCCAGCCCTACGGGCAGGGCGACACCTACGCGCCGCCGGCCACGCAGCAGACGTTCGCGATCACGGCGGGGCTCGGTCAGGCCGCGGCTCCGACCGGGGTGACGCCGGATGCGTTCCTCGTGAGCGCCACCGTGCCCGTCCCCGCGGGCGGCAACGCGACGGTGAACGGCGTGGACCTGACCGCGCTCGTGCGACAGTACGCGCCCGCGAGCACCTACGACGGGCACTTCGTGGCGTACGACAACGCGACCGCGGAGGCCGACGTCGACGGCTTCATCGAGGCCTGCGTGGCGGGTCAGATACCGATGATCGGCCAGTGACCTGGGCCCTCGCCGCGGCGAGCGCGACGCCGATCGCCCGGCTACGATGCGTGCATGCTTTCCTTAGGATATGCCCTGCTCTCGCGGCAGGGCCTCACCGCCCGGGTGGCAGCGGGCCTCCTCGCGGTCGCCCTCGCGGCCGCGGGCGCGCTCGTCGTCGGGGCGTGCGGCGCGCTGGCCTCGGCCAACGCGGCCCCCTTCTCCTCCGACGGCGGCTCCGGCGCCGACTCGGGAGTCGCCTTCGACGCCACGACCGACGCGCCGTACCCCGAGGCCGGACCCGACGGTCCTCCCCCCGTCCTGCCGACGACCGCGCTCCTCGTCCAGGCGTCGCCGAGCCTGAACGACGTACGCCTCTGCTGGGCCGTCGGCGGCGTCGTGGCCCCGGTCCTTCCCTTCCCCAGCGACGGCGCGATGCCGGGGAGCAACTACCCGGGGATCCCGCTCGGCGGCGTCGTCGCCATGAGCGACGCGACGCCGCTCCTCGGCGCGGACGTCACGCTTTACGCGGTCGACGCGGACAACCTGGCCAGCGTCGAGCACGGTGAGCCCGCGCCGCTCCCCACGTGCGACCTGCTCC
This sequence comes from Polyangiaceae bacterium, assembly GCA_050012715.1. Taxonomy (GTDB): domain Bacteria; phylum Myxococcota_A; class Polyangia; order Polyangiales; family Polyangiaceae; genus Palsa-1150. The sequence continues at coordinate 3,426 of JBEKGQ010000418.1, read as the reverse complement.
TCGCCTGCGGGCTGGAGCCGGACCCACCGCCACCGTGCCTCCGCTACAACCTCGACTACTGGCCGCTGGCGCCGATCGTCAGCGGCGGCGTGGCCGCCCAGCGCGACAACGTCGTCGCCCTGAACGGCTGCCTCCCGAGCGCGATCGACCCGAACGCGAGCGCGACGCTCTGCGGGGCCGGCTTCGACCCACTGGCGGGGAACCTCCACGCCGACATCCTGCAGCTCTCGCCGGCGCCCGACGCGGGGAGCCTCTCCGTGCAGGCCGCGCAGCTCTCCCCGGCCCTCGCCGCGCTCGAAGGCGACGCCGGCTACGCCAGCGTGTCGTTCGGCCCCGAGAGCTCCGATGCCGCGGTCCCGGTGGCGGCGCTCACCGGCGAAGGGAGCCTCGCCCCGCTGACGGTCCTGCTCTACGACGGCGGGCTCCAGGGCTACGGCCAGGTCGGGTTCTCGGTCGACGTGGCCGGGGACGACAGCGGCGCGGGTCACCTGTGGATGTCGCTCGCCGACTCGCAGCAGCTCGAGGACCCGACCGAGGACCCCGTGACGTTCTTCGGGCAGCCGCGCGTGTACCTCGTGGCGGTGCTCGGCGACCCCCACGCGGCGCACGCGTTCGGGCCGCCGGTGGGCGATGCCGGCTACGACGGCAAGGGGCTGCACGTGCTCGTGATGGCCGCGCCGCAGGGGGAAGCCGGGGTGGCCGACGCCGGTGGGAGCAACGACGCCGGGGGAGCGAGCGACGCCGAGGGGCCCAGCGACGCGGGAGCGGTCGGCGACGCGGCCGACGCGGGCATCGATCCGTAGACGGAGGGCTTCCCTCGTAGGCCGGACCATTTGTGAGATATTGGTGGAAGGATGAGAGAGTCCATGCGTCGTTCGATTGGTTTCCTGGTCGGCGCGGCGGCGCTGGGCCTCCTGTTCGCGTGCTCGTCGACGAGCGGCGGCGGGGGTGACGGCAAGGCGGACGCTGGCGACGGCGGTTCGAGCAGCGGCTCCGGCGGCGGGAGCGGCAGCACCTCGTCGGGGAGCGGCGGCAGCTCGGGGAGCACGAGTAGCTCCGGAAGCGGCAGCGGCAGCGGCTCGGGGAGCGGGAGCAGCTCGGGGAGCAGCTCCGGAAGCTCCAGCGGGGGCTCCAACGACGGAGGGTGCGCACCGCCCGCCGCCGCGGTGGCCAACCCGTGCTCGGACCTCGTGGGAGCGTGCGTCGTCGTGAACCCCTCGCCGGGCGACGCCGTCTGCATCGAGGGCTACGGCCCGTCGTTTCAGATAGAGGCACCCCAGCAGTGCATGGGCAACAACAACACATGGATGGCCGGCGTCACGTGCGCGCAGGCGCTCGGCGGCGGCATCAACGTCGGCTGCGCCTCGATGATCTCGGGCGGCAACTGCAGCATCAACTACTACGCGTGCCTCGCCAGCTGCCTCACGTGCAACGCGTCGAGCAGCACGTGCGTCGTGCCCTGAGGTTTCGCTCGGCACGCTAGCGGGCGGTGAGGAACGCGGCGAAGAGGACGAGGGCGAAGAGGAGCACCCGGGCCGCGGTGGCTCGGCCCCGGGTCCTCGGCGCGCTCGGCCTCCTGCGCAGCGCGAGGATCTCGGGAGGGACCGAGACGAACGCGGACGGCGTCGGGGCGTCGAAGGCCGGGCTCGTGATGAGGCGCGGGACGACGTTCAGATCGAACACGTACGACGTGAGCGAGGCCCGGGGAGGCGGCATCACGGCCGGCCGGTCGCGGTCGGGCCGCTGGAGCTGCCGCGTCGGCTCCTCGTCGTCGCCGTCGACCAGCGTGTCCCGGTCGCGCCAGACGAGCAGCGAGTGGATGAGGAACTCCTTGAGCGTCGCCGGCCGCTGGAGCTGGGCCATGGGACACCCCCGGTGCACGGAGGAAGCCAGGTGCGGATCCATGGCGTCCCGTGGACTTACGCGTCGCGGGGTGAGGGCACGCGCCCCGGGGGACCGGGGAGCCGCCCCCGCCTCAGTCCCCCCGCACCTGCGCCATTCCCCCTTCGCCCCTGCCCCCCAGGTGCACTTTCAGCGTCAGGAACACGCTCGCCGGCGGCGCCACGAGCACGTGCGCCGTCGGCGCCGGCAACGTGGCGCTCTTCTGGAAGTTCGACGCGTACACGTACTCCGCGTCGTAGTACCGCCGGTCCAGCAGGTTCATCCCGTTGAGCGCCAGCTCGAACGACCGCCACGACGCCGCCGCCAGCGCGTCCACGTACATCGCCGGGATCTCCTCTCGCCCCCCGTTCGCCCCTCCCGGCAGCGTCGCCCCGAACGCCCCCTGGAGCCCCACCCCGAAGCGACCCGTCACCGCGCTCCCCTCCAGCGTCCCGAGCGGCGTCACCACGAACGTGTCGTCCCGCACCACCACCGACGGCGCGTACGGCACCGCCTCGCCCGACTGGAACGTCTCGTCGCTCCCGGTGAACACCGCCCGCGCGTACGTCGCGCTCAGGCTGCTGCCGAAGATGCCCTGGCGCATCGTCCCCGCCACCGAGCCGCCCACCCGCTGCGACGACGGCGCGGGCACGCTCGTCCGCGTCAGCGCGTCGAACACGAGGTCCTGACTGAGCCAGGACGCGAACCCCACCGCCGACGCCTGCCAGCGCTGCGCGTCCTTCAGGCGCACGCCGGCCTCGAAGCTCTGGATCGTCGCGAACGGGATGCTCTGCCCCTCGCTCACGGTGAGCGCCTCCGGCGAGCGGAACCCCTCGCCGTAGCTCGCCACCCAGTGCACGCCCCTCCCCGACGCCCAGTCGACGGTGGCCTTGTTGCCCACGTGGAGGCCCTGCGACGTCTGCTCGATGCCCTCGTTGCCGAGGTGATTGGTCACCGAGTAGGACAGCGAATCGAGCCGCGTCCCGCCGCGAATGACGACGCGCGGGATCGGGTAGAGCGCGGCGTCGACGTACCCCGCGATGCTGGTCGAGTCGATGTGCGCGTCGACGTTGCGCTGGTTGATCGTCCCGTCGGGGAAGAGCCGCGTGTCGGTCTGATCGATCGAGTCGATGCGCGTCATCGCGCCGACCTCGAGGATGTCGCGCTTCGTCAGGAGCTTCGTCACCCGCCGGTAGGACACGTTCAGCCCGTACGTCGTCGCCTGGTTCACCTGCTCGGCGTCGTCGCTGTTCGTGGGCGGCAAGCCGGCGAGCACGTCGAGCGCGTAGCCGGTGAGGTCCTCGTGGATCTGCATCTTCGTCAGCGACACGTAGATGACGAGCGCCAGCGTCCCGCCCTGCATCTCGAAGAAGAGCTCGTTGCCGAGGTGGGCCTGCGTCGTGAGGTCCCGCCCGAGCGGCGACATCGCCGTGTAGGGGTACTCGCCGCGGTCGACGTCGGAGAGCGCGAGCATCCCGGGGTAGTCGAAGCGCGCGGTGCCCATCGCGATCATGCTGCGCCAGGCGAACCGGTTGTCCGAGTAGC
>JBEKGQ010000417.1:0-6504 GCA_050012715.1 Polyangiaceae bacterium | reverse complement strand
ATCGACCGTGACACGCTGCTCATGATGCAGCACCTCCTGAACGCCGAGGCCGAGCGCGAGCAGGAGCAGCGCGACACCGAGCAGGTGACCGAGAACAACGCCGACAACAAAGAGGGCGGCACCGGGACGCGCGCCAAAGGCGAAGAGGGTTCCATGGGGAATCCGAACACGAAAGAGACGGGCCATCGCTTCGGCGTGCAAGGTCCGCAAGACAACCCCGACCCGCACATCGCGCGCCAGGCTGCGCTGCGAGAGGCGGCCGAGTTCGGGATGATCGGCCTGCTCAACACGGGCGGCGGCGGCGATCCCAACGCTCCGACGGCTCCGTGGGGACGTGAGGACTCGCTCGGCAACGACCCGCTGAGCGCCCGCGGCAACATGTGGGGCGACTCGATCGGCGACTCGTTCGGCGCGGGCGGCCTCGGCCTCTCCGGCGTCGGCGAGGGCGGCGGCGGACGCGGCGAGGGCATCGGTCTCGGCAACATCGGGACGATCGGCCACGGCGCGGGCACCGGTACGGGCCAGGGCTTCGGCAACGGCCACGGCCGCCTCGGCGGCGCGCACCAGACGCGGTCCCCCAGCATCCGCCAGGGCGCCACGCAGGTGAACGGTCGCCTCCCGCCGGAGGTCATCCAGCGCATCGTGCGCCAGAACTTCGGGCGCTTCCGGCTCTGCTACGAGAACGGCATGCGCAACAACCCCAACCTGCAAGGTCGCGTGACGGTGAAGTTCGTCATCGATCGCAGCGGGGCGGTGGCGATGACGGCCGACGGTGGCAGCGACATCCCGGATTCGGCGGTCGTGCAGTGCGTCGTGCGCGGGTTCGGCAACCTGTCCTTCCCGCAGCCCGAGGGCGGCATGGTCACGGTCGTCTATCCGATCATGTTCAACCCGGGCGAGTGACGGGCAGTCTCGTCTCCGTCGCCCACGCTCTCGTCGGCCTCGTTGCAGTAGACGCCGTGCGCGGGATTCCCGTAGACTCCCGCCGCCGCCATGAGCGCGAACCTCGTCAAGTCCCTCCCGCTTCTCGTCGTAGCGACGCTCGCCGCGTCCGCGTGCAGCCGCAACAACATCGAGGCCGTGAACCTCGGCAACGAATGCGAGGCTGCCAAGAAGGGCGGCAACTTCGACGAGGCGGTCTCCAAGTGCGACCAGGCCACGAAGCTCGACCCGGACAACCCGCGTCTGTGGTGGAAGCTCGCCAAGTCCTACGAGGGCAAGGAGGACTGGCAGAAGATGGCCAGCGCCTGCGTGAAGGCGGAAGAGGCCGCGGAGAAGCAGGACAAGAAGAAGCTCCACGCCGACTACTACTTCCGGCAGGGCTACGCGCTCGAGCAGCTCGCCGACAAGGGGCAGGGGAGCTGGGCGGACGCGAAGGCGCCGTTCCAGACCGCCATCTCGATCGATCCGAACCTGGGGCAGGCCTACGGCGAGCTCGGCGAGGTCCTCATCCACGCCGACGACGAGGCGGGCGCCATCCAGAACTGGTCGAAGGCGCTCGAGGTCCAGCCGGACGAGACGCTCTACTACGTGAGTCTCGCCGACGAATACAACCGCCTGATGTTCTTCGACCAGGCGGAGCAGGTGCTCCGGGAGGGGCTCTCCTTCGCGAAGGAGGACGACAAGCACCTCTTCAACATGCACGCGCTCCTGGGTAGCCTCTACGAGAACAAGGGTGACTTCACGCGCGCCGTCGCCGAGTACGAGGCGGCCAAGAAGTCGTGCGACAGCAACAAGTGCAACGACCACAAGGAGGCCTACTTCAACCTCGGGTCGGCGTACGCAGAGCTGAACCCGCCGAGGAAGAACGAAGCCATCCAGCAGCTCCAGTCGTTCTGGAAGGTGACCTGCAAGGGAGCCCTCGCGGTCAAGTACGCCGACCAGTGCTCGCAGTCCCAGGAGATCGTCCGCCGGATGGGCGGTTCCCTCCAGTAGTATCCGACCTCGAGCGGTTCGTGTCGGACCGCTCGGCGTGTCGGAGGTGGCGCGGCCTGGCGCTCACGCCTCGGTGCTCGGCCGGCGCCGTCGAAAACTGAGCCTTGCCCGCGTATTTTGCCCAGCGTTGACCTCCCCTTTCGGCGGTATAGTGGCGGGCGGGCAGAGGCCATCAAGGCCGCCCACTTCGAGGCTGCCTTTGGTACCGTATGAAGGGCGTACCGTTTCAATGCGCCGTCTCTCTCCCACGGGCGAAAAGGCGGGCGGACGTGCGGTAGGCGAGTGCCGGTGAGAACGCGCGACAACGCCGTGTCTTCCCCTTGAGCGGTCGGAACGAACCGAGGCGATCGATGGAGCTAGAGGAGCGTCTTTCGTATCTGGAAAATGTGCGGGACTGGCAGAGCCTCGTCGAGGAGCTCGAGAAGGGGATCTCGTCGCCAGCGGCCAACCCGGCCAAGGCGCAGTTTCACCTGAGGCTCGGGCGTCTCCTGGAGACGAAGTTCCTCGCCGGCGTGAAGGCGCTGAAGCACTTTCAGGACGCTTACAAGCTGAACCCCGCGCTGACGGAGAGCCTCGAAGCCGCGAGGAGCGTCTACTGGGACCTCGGCAAGCTGAACATGGTCCAGAAGCTCCTCGAGCTGGAGCTCAAGGCCGGCGCCACCGGTGAGCGCGCGAGCGCGCTGCTCCTCGAGCTGGGCGACGTGCTCTGCGACCAGGGGGACTGGGAGAAAGCCGGGGCCACCTACGCGCGCAGCATCGGGATGGCCGCCGGCAACCCCGAGCCGAGCGCGTGCCTCGCCGACGTGCAGGTCGAGCCGGCCAACTGGCAGGAGCACCTCGCCGGGCTTCTTCGCGCCTCGAACGAGACGAGTGATCCCGCGGCGAAGGCGCGGGTGCTCCTGCGCGCTGCGCGCATCGCGCGTCGCTTCGCGCCCGACGAGGCCGAGGGGATGCTCGCGCGCGCGTACGCGGCGGACGGTCTGAACCGCCAGGTCGCTGGGCTCTACGAGGGCCTCCTCGCCGAGCAGGGACGGTTCGACGTCCTCGAGCAGTCGCAGCACCAGATCCTGCAGCAGTCGACCGACCGCCGGCGGCGCGCGCTCCTCGCGCTCGCCTTCGGGACGCGATGGGTCCTCCGGCATCAGAACATCGACGTCGGAGCACGCTTCCTCGAGGAGGCGCTGAAGCTCGACTCGTCCAACGAGGGCGCCTTCTTCTTCTTGCGCGAAGCGTACGGCAAGAAGGGCGGCGACTGGGACCGCGTGCTCACGATCGCGGAGGAAGCGGCGACGCGCGCGGACGACGGCGGAAGCACCTTCCTCCTCGCGCAGGCCGGCATCATCGCGTGGCGCCAGCTCGGCAACCTGATCCGCGCCCGCCTCTCGTTCGAGCGCCTGAGCGCCGTGTCGCCCGAGCACCCGCAGCTCCGCGCGTTCGAGGCGCAGATCGGCGAGACGCTCCAGCCGTCGCGCGGCGCGAAGCCCGTCGACGGGGTCGCGATGCTCCCGCACCAGCCGGCGCCGGCTTCTCCCGCCGCCACGCCGCAGCCCAGCCCCGCGAAGACGAACGACGTCGCCGTCCCCGTGTCGGAGGTGCCCACGCCGCGCGCTCCCGTGCCCATGGAGAGCGCCCCCCCGCCGACGGCCCCACCGGCTTCGGAGCCCCCCCCGGCGGCGGCCCCTCCGCCCGTCGCGGCGGAGCCCGCCCACGCCCCGGTCGCCGAGGCGTCCGGCGACGATGCGAAGCTCGCCGAGCTCCGCGCGCTGGCCGAGAAGCAGGAAGCGGCCAAGCGCTACAACGAGTACGTCAAGACGATCCTCCAGCTCGCCGCGCTCGTCCCCGACCACGTCGAGAAGGTCGAGCTCTACACGAAGGCGGCGGATCTCTACGTCTCGAAGTTCGCGAACCAGGCCGAGGCGGTGAAGGCGTACGAGGCCGTGCTCGCCATCGATCCGGACAACAGTCAGTCCGTCGAATACCTGCGGCAGATGTACGAGAAGCGCCGCGACTGGGAGAAGCTCCTCGGGCTGCAGCGGCGCGAAGCGGAGGGAATGCCGTCCGGCCCGGGCCGCGCGGCCAAGTTCCTCGAGATCGCGAAGCTGGCGACCGAGCGCGTGAAGAAGCCCGAGGTGTGCATCGATCTCTGGCAAGAGGTGCTCCAGAACGACGAGTCGAACGCCGAGGCCCTCGGCGCGCTCGCGGGGCTCTACGAGCGTGCGAAGGACTTCGACAAGCTGGCGGCGGTCCTCGAGCGCCAGGCCGAGATCACGTTCGACGCCCCCGCGAAGATCCAGGTCCTCACCAAGCTGGGAACGATTTACGGCGAGCGGCTCAACAACGACGAAGGCGCGGTCAACGCGTGGCGCGTCCTCCTCACGCTCGATCCGAACGACCGCCGCGCGCAGGACGCGCTGAAGAAGAAGTACCTGGCCCTCGGCCGGTGGGACGACCTCGAGGTCTTCTACGCCGAGACCGGAAAGTGGGACGAGTTCATTCGCGTCCTCGAGCAACAGGAGGCCAAGGAGACGAGCTCTCCGGCGAAGATCTCGCTCCTCTTCAAGATCGCCCAGCTGTGGGCGGACAAGAAGCAGAAGCTCGATCGCGCGGCCAAGGCCTACGAGAAGGTGCTCGAGCTCGAGCCGGACAACCTCCAGGCCGCCGAAGCGCTCATCCCGATCTACACCGCGGCCAACAACGGCAAGGCCCTCGCCAACGCCATCGAGGTGAAGCTCGGACACGAGCAAGATCCGCCGTCGAAGCTCGAGCTCTATCGCGAGGTCGCCGGCCTCTACGAAGGGAAGGTCAAGGACCCTCAGAAGGCCTTCGATCGCTACCTGTCCGCGTTCGAGCTCTTCCCGGCCGATGCCCGCACGAGCGAGGACGTCGAGCGCGCGGCGAAGGTGACCTCGCGGTGGGACGAGGTGGTGGCGGCGTACCGCCGCGCCATCGAGGCCGCCGACACGAACGGCGAGCGCGACACGGCCATCATGCTGCGGCTCCGGCTGGGGCGCGTGCTCGTCGACAACCTGCAGAAGATCGACGACGCCCTCGTCGCGTACCGCGCGGTCTACGAGGTGGACGGCGAGAACGCGGAGGCCATCACCGCCCTCGAGCGCCTCTTCCGGCAGACGTCGCGGTTCGCCGATCTCCTCGGCATCTACGAGAAGAAGCGTGACCTCTCGACCACGGCCGACGAGAAGAAGGCGATCAACTACGAGATCGCCAAGCTCTACGAGAACGAGATCAAGGACGTCGACAAGGCGATCGAGACCTACGTCCAGGTGCTCGAGGACGAGGCGACGGACGCGCATGCCCTCTCCGCGCTCGACGTGCTCTACGGCCGCCTCGGACGCTGGGAGCCCTACGTCGACGTTCTGCGCCGGCGGATCGAGCTCGACGTCGGCGAGCGCGAGCTCATCGATCTGAAGTACCGGCTCGGCGGGACGCTGGAGAAGCACCTCGGCGACTCGGCCGGGGCCCTCGAGAACTACCGCGAGATCCTCTTCATCGATCAGCAGCACGAGGGCGCGCGCACCGCGCTCGAGACGATGCTGCGCGGCGACCTCCAGGCCGAGGCAGCCGCCATCCTCGAATCCATCTACGAGGACCGCGGTGACTGGCCGCAGCTGATCGGGGCGCTCGAGATCCTGAGCGCGAGCCAGGGCGACGTCGAGAAGCGCGTCGCGCTCAAGCGCAAGGCCGCGCGCATCAGCGCCGAGCGGGTGAACGACTTCAAGCACGCGTTCTCCGTCCTGGCCTCGGCCCTCCGCGACGATCCGTCGCTCGCGGAGACGAGGGACGAGATCGAGCGCATCGCGGACTCGTCGGGCGCGCAGCGCGAGCTCGTCGCGCTCTACGGCGAGCTCGCCGAGTCGCTGACGGACGCGGTGCTCGCGCGCGACTACTGGCTGCGGATCGCGGGCATCGACGATCGACTGGGTGACGTCGATCAGGCCGCGCAGGCTTACTACAAGGTCCTCTCGATCGATCCGGGGGACGCCGAGGCGCTCGCCGCCCTCGAGCAGCTCTTCACGCGGACGCAGCGCTGGAAGGACCTCATCGGCGTCGTCGAGCGTCGCATCGAGCAGACGAACGACGCCCGGGAGCGCGAGAGCCTCTACGGCTCGATGGCGCAGATCTACGACGAGCGGCTAGGCCGCCCGGACGACGCCGTCACCGCGTACCGGAAGGTGCTCGAGATCGACCCGGGCAGCGAGCGAGCCCTCAAGGCGCTGGACGACCTCTTCGTCCGCCAGAAGATGTGGAGCGAGCTCGCCGAGAACCTCGAGGCGCAGCTCGCGCTCGCCGCCACCGACGAGTCCCAGCTCGCGCTGATGCTGCGGCTCGCCGCGCTGCGCGAAGGCGAGATGGGGATGGTGGAGGTCGCCATCGAGGGCTACCGGCAGGTCCTCGAACGCGCCCCGACCAACCCGGAGGCCCTCGCCGCGCTCGAGCGACTCGGGAACGACGCCAAGTACGAGCTCGTCATCGCGGATCTCCTCGAGCCGCTCTACCGGCACATCGGTGACTGGCAGAAGCTCGTCGGCGTGCACGAAGTGCAGGTACGCC
>JBEKGQ010000416.1:0-6519 GCA_050012715.1 Polyangiaceae bacterium | reverse complement strand
CGCCACCGTCTGCGCCGCGCCCCCGGTCGGCGACGGCAGCGCGAGCAGCTCCTCGGCCACCTGCCCGAGGGCCACGCGATCGGCGAGCTTGCCCGCCGCCGCGGCCACCTCGCCGGCCGCCGAGCACCATCCTGCGCTCCCGACCACCGACGCCGTCATCGCCTTGCGGGCGGCCGTCGCCGCCTCCGCGTTCGCCCCCCGCCACTTGTACGCCTCCGCCTGAACCTGGAGGACGGCCGCCAGCGCCGCGCCCTCGGCGCCGAGCCCGATCGCCCGCCCGCAGCGCGCGATCGCCGCGTCGAGATCGTTGCCCTCGAGCGCCTGCTCCGCCGCGCGCTGGTACCAGGCCAACGCGCGTTCGGCCGCCTGCCCCCGATCGAAGTGCTCCGCGAGCGTCAGAGCATCGCGCTCGCCGGCCTCCTCGAGCCACGCCGCCGCCAGGCGATGCCCGAGCACGCGGTCCTCCCCGACCAGCATCGCGTACGCCGCTTCGCGCACCAGCGCGTGCCGGAACGTGTACTCGTCCTCCCCCGGGAACTTGCCCCGCCCGCGCTTCACGATGACCTCGCGCTCCGCCAGGTGAAGGAGCCACCGCGCCGTCTCCGACGCGCGCTGCGCCCCGAGGAGCGCCATCACCGCGCCGCCCCAGAACTGTTGCCCGAAGACGCTCGCGGCCCGCAGCGCGCGCCGCGCTCCGGCGTCGAGTCGATCGATCCGCGCGCTCACGACGGCGAGGACCGACCCCGGGGCGTCCTGCTTGCCGTCAGCCTCGGCGCGAATGAGCTCCTCGAGGCAGAACGGGTTGCCCCCCGCCGATTCGACGAGCCGCTTCACCGTCGCCTCGGGCACGCCCTCTCCCAGCACCTCGCGCACGAGCCTCTCGGCCGCCTTCGGCGTCAGCTCCGAGAGGCTCAGCTCCACGACGCCACGCTGCGCCCAGGCATTCGGGAAGAGCTCGTGGACCTCGGGCCGCGAGGATGCGAGGACCATCAGCGGCAAGCCGGCCAGGTTGCGCAGCAGCGCGTCGATCACCTTGACCGTCGGCAGGTCGCCCCAGTGCAGGTCCTCGAGCACGATCACCACCGGGTGCGCGGCGCACTCCGCGCGGATCCAGTCCTCGTAGGCCCGGCGCATCTGGTCCCCGCGCAGCACGGGATCCTGCCGCGCGGCTCGGAGCTGGAGGCTCTCGCCCTCCGGGAACGGGGCGCCGACGAGCTCACCGAGGAACTCCGTCACGCGCACGCGGTCGGCTTCGGGAACCCGGCGGGACACGCGCGCCTCGATCTTCTGCCGGCGCGCGGGCAGTGGCTCGCCGTCGGCCACACCGGCCGCCCCGGTGACCGTCTGTGCGATCATCCCGAACGCGGCGCCCGCGCTCATCGGATCGCCACGGCCCACGAAGACCTCGACGTCGGACACGCGTCGCCGGATGCGCCGCAGGAACTCGCGCCGCAGGCGTGTCTTGCCGAGGCCCGCCGGCGCGGTCACGAGCACGACGCGCGCGGCCGACTCGTCGACGCACTCGTCGAACGTGGCCTCGAGGGTGCGAAGGTCGCGCTCCCGGCCCACGCACGTCGTCGGCCGGCCGAGCACCGAGCGCGCGACGTCGTGCGACTCGCGTGCGCCACGCAGCTCGACGGACCCGGCGTCGTCGACCACGTCGAACCGGAGGTCGAGCAGCGCGGCCGTGACCTCGTCGAGCCGCACCGGCCCGGTGCGCGGCGCGGCCGCGGGCGAGGCCCCGAGGAGCAGCTTCGACGCGCGATCGAGCACCTCGCCCACCGGAAAGCGGCCGGTGACGACGCCGCGCCCGGTGGCGAGCACGATGGGCGCGTCGGGCATCATCTCCCGCAGCGCCAGCGCGAACCGCGCGGCGTGCGCCGCGTGGTCCGTCGCGTCGCCGGAGCCGACGAGCGTCGCCACGAGCGAGCCGTCGGCCAGCCGCTCGACCTTGGCGCCGAAGCGCGCGATCGGCGACCCGGTGCGGGACGACTCCGCCCCGGCGGACGCGAGGGTTCCCCCGTCTCGCGCGAGCGGCGCCGCGCCCGGCTCGACGCCGGCCATGACCACGCACACCATCCGCTGCTCGACGTCGGTGATCGACCGTGGCTCGGCCTCGGGCGCGGGCACGGCGCTGGCCGGATCGTCCTTCACCTCGTCCTCGATCGCCGCGATCGCCGCGGCCGCCGCCGCCGCGTCGGCCGGTCGCTGCTTCGGATCCTTGGCGAGCATGCGCGCGACGAGCTCGTCGACGGCGTACGGGAACTCCCCACGGGACCGCAGGCGGGGCGCCTCCTCGAAGAGCACCTTCCCGAGGAGCGCCATCAGGTTGTCCGCGGAGAACGCCGGCACGCCGGTGAGGCATTCGTAGAGCACGCACCCCAGCGCGAACACGTCGGCGCGCGCGTCGACCTCTTCGTTGCCGCGGGCCTGCTCCGGCGCCATGTAGCCGGGCGTTCCCATGTAGACGCCGGGCATGGTCATCCCGAACGTCGCCCGGAGGGGCCGCGCGATGCCGAAGTCGAGCACCTTCACGTCGCGGACCGTGCCGCCGACCAGGAACAGGTTCCGCGGGTTGATGTCGCGATGCACGATGCCACGGGCATGCGCCACACCGAGCGCCTCGGCCGCAGCTCGAACGAGGGCGAGCGCGTCCCGCAGCGAGAGCGGTCCCTTCGCGAGGCCCGCGCGCACGTCGACGCCCTCGAGCCACTCCATCGCCAGGTAACGCGAGCCCACCTCGGTCTTGCCGTGCGCGACGTACTGGACGATCCCGGGATGCTGCAGATCGGCGAGGACCCGCGCCTCCCGCGCGAAGCGCTCCTCGCTCGACTCGTCGAGCAAGAGCTTGAGCGCCACGTCGCTCCCCGTGTGCCGATCGCGGGCGCGGTACACGGCACCCATCCCACCCCAGTCGGCGAGCGCGAGGATCTCGAAGCGCCCAGCGACGAGCTCGCCCACGCGAAGGAGCGACTTCGCGGCGGCGGAGGTGGCCGGAGCGGTGGTGCTCGAAACGGTCGGGGGTGATGCTGCGGCCTCGTCCATTCGTGACGCGTAGACGGTACCATACGGCACGACGGCAACGACCGCTGGAGGAGGGAACGATGGCCACGAACGCGCTACCGGGAGACATCGCGAAGATTTCGGGCTTGCAGGATCCTGTGCTGCGAAACCTCTACATCACGCAGCGCTATCACGACCTCTCGCTGGTGCTGGCCGAGACGCTCGGCGGCCCCAACGTCAACTGGTCGACCTTCGCCACGTGGGCATCGAAGACCGCCGGGCAGAGCATCCGCAACGAGGAGGTGCCACCGTTCGTCGGCGACCTCGTCGGCGACGCGGAGGATGACGCCATGCACCGGCTCGGGAAGATCGCGGCCATCATCGACGACATCGTTCCGACGACGGGCTTTCACGCGTCGTTCCTGCTCGCGCCCGTGAAGGAGACGCTCGGCACGGTCAGCAAGAGCATCGGCGACGGCAACCTGAAGGTGTTCGCCGAGCTCGCCCCGCTCTTCGTGCAGTTCGTCGAGGCGATGCGGGCGGCCGGACCGGCCCCTTCTCCGGCCGCCCTGGCGGGTTTCGTCGAGACGCTCGATCCTCGCCCCACCGCCGACGGTGGCCAGGACCAGCTCCGCCTCGCGTTCACGAACTACCACCGCGCCATCCTCGAGCGAGACGACGTCGAAAAGGCGCGCCTGGTCCTCGCCGGCAACTGCCAGATCGGCCTCCACGAGCAGACGCGCCTCCAGCCGCAGATCGCCGAGGCGATGGACGCGCCGATCGACGACATCCTCAAGAAGCACCTTCACGCGTCGCTCAACACGGGCGCCGGCCGCGGCATCTTCCAGCGGCTGGTCGACGCGATCGAGGAGCCGCTCGAGGATCTCGTCGACGTCACCGAGGACGTCTGGGAGCGCGTCGCGACACGCTACATGATGAGCCTCGCGCTCCCAGGCGGGGCGGTGCTACCGCTCGGGCGCAACATCCCGAAGGAGGCTGCCGCGCAGGACTACCTCCCACCTCCGCTGCAGAACGTCACGGCGCCGGACGACCTCGTCGCGATCCTCAAGAAGTACGATCGCGCGCGGGGGGCTTCGGACGTGGGAAGCGGCTCGGTCGACTGGCGCCTGCTCGACGACCGGATGAACTTCATCGTCAATCTCTTCCGGTCGCGCCAGATCCACGCTCCGCTCCTCGAGCAGCCCTTCAGCGACGACCAGCGAGCGCTCATCGAGCAGGGGCGGGTGCCAGCGCCGGACCTCGGAAGGCTCTAAGACTCGCGTCGTGACCGGGCATCGGCTCTTCCTCGCGACCGCTGCGCTGCTCGTGGTGCTGCCGTGGGCGGCGAGGGCCGACGCCGACGATGGCCCTCGAGGCGCGTTCCGCTTCGTCTGGGTACGCGGGGAACGGACCGAGACCTGCGCCGGGCGGGACGCGATCGCCCAGGCGGTGACGCAGCGGCTCGGCAAGAACGGGTTCTCCGAGTCGGCGCCACGCAGCATCGAGGCCGTGCTGCAGCACGAGGGGGACCTCTGGGAGGCCCACATCTACGTGCGCGACGCCGACGGCAAGCTGAACGGCTCGCGCATCCTCACCAGCCGCACCGCGACGTGCGCTTCCATCGAGGCGGCGGCGACGCTGGCCATCGCGCTCGTCATCGATCCGGACAGCGCTTTCCGTCCCGCCCCGCCGCCGACGTCGCCGGGGAGCGTCTTGCCGTCGGCGGCCGCGCCCGTCGCTCCGCCGGCTGGGGTCCCCGCGCCGGTCGTCGTCCCATGCCCGACCATCGAGCCGCCGCCCCCGCCGCCCCCGCCGCCTCCTCCGCCCCCGTGTCCCATCGAGCGGCCCTGTCCGCCCGCCGCCTCCTTCCCAGCGGCCGAGGCCTCTCCGCGCGCGGCGACCGAGACGGTCTCCCTTCGCGCCGTCGCCGCGTTCGGGCTCCTCCCGGCACTCGCGCCGGGCCTCGCGCTGTCGGCCGAGATCCCCCTCCTTCGCTCCTTCGCCGCGACGACCGGCGTCCTCTACCTCCCCGAGCAGCGGACCAGCAACGGCGAGTTCGCCTTCGGAATGACGGCGGTCTGGCTCGGGGCGTGCGCTCGGCCCTGGGAGACGTCGCGTACGAGCTTCTCCGCGTGTGCGACCGCGCAGGCCGGCGGCATGCACTCGGTCGTCCTCGGCCTCGAGCCGGCAGGCCCCGGGGAACGCGCGTGGGCGGGCGCTTCTCTGGGTGCCGTCGTCCGGCTGCGGATCCTCGGCCCGCTCGAAGCTGAGGCCGGCGTCGACCTCGTGATTCCGTTCACGCGGTACCAGTACTTGGTCGAGCAGAAGCCCCAACCGGTGTTCCAGCAAGGGGCGGCCGCCGGCGTCGGCTTTTTGGGAGCGGGCCTGTCGTTTCGATGAAGGTCGACCCGAGGACCGGGCATTCACCTCCGAGAGCCGTGGATATGATGGGAGGGATGCCGCTCAGCCTCGAAGGCGGGGAGGCGTCGCGGCTCGACGTCCTGTCCATCCACGAGGAGCACGCCGACTTCGTCTGGCGAACCCTCCAGCGGCTGGGCGTCCGCGACGCGGACGTCGAGGACCAGCTTCAGGAGGTCTTCGTGGTCGTTCACCACCGGCTGCACACCTTCGATGCCTCGGCGCGGATGACGACGTGGCTCTTCGGGATCTGCATGCGCGTCGCGTCGGCCTACCGGAGACGAGCACACCGACGGCGCGAGCAGATCGTGGCCGACGTCCCCGAGGAGGGCCTCGTCGACGAGAGCGGGCCGGAGCACGAGGCCTCGGCGCGGGAAGCGCGCGAACGACTGCTCGGCGTCCTCGATCTGATGGACCTCGAGAAGCGCGCAATCTTCGTCATGTTCGAGCTCGACGAGCTCCCGTGCGACGAGATCGCCGACGTCCTCGGCGTGCCGGTGGGGACGGTTCATTCGCGGCTCCACGCCGCGCGCAAGGACTTTCAGGCCGCGCTCGCGAGGTTCTCGGCGCGCGAAGCGTCGCGGGCGGCGTTGCGGAGGGGGGGAGGCAAGGAAACATGAGCGGGCCGACGCGATGGCGTGACGACGACTCCGCCCCGGCGGAGGTGCGCGATCTCCTGCGCGGCGTGAAGGGCGCGGCGCGCTCGCGGCCGCTGCCGGCCGCGTCGAGGGCCCGCTCGGTGGCGCGTCTGGACCGGATGCTAGCGCTTCCGGTGGCGGCCGGGCTGCTCCTCTGGCTGAAGGGCGTCGCAATCGCGGCGGGAATCGGCGTCCTCGGCGTCGTCGCGGTGAAGGAGTTGCCCACGCTGGTGTCGCTGGGCGACGCCGAGACCACGGTGAACGATGCGCCTCCGGCGGCCGGAGTCGCGGCGCCGAAGCCGCTCGCGACGGGAAGGCCGGGGGCTCCTGCAAGCGCCACCGCCTTCGCGGCCGCGAGCGCCGCCGGCACCCTCGCCGCGCCGGTCGCGACGACGGCGCCCATCGTCACGGCCCCGTCGACCGCGCCGGCGACGACCTCGGCCCAGTCGTCTCCACCGTC
>JBEKGQ010000415.1:0-6520 GCA_050012715.1 Polyangiaceae bacterium | reverse complement strand
TCATGCGCTCGGGGGGCGGCGTCTCCGACGTTCTCTTGCCGGCGCCGCTCGGCCTCGACGTCGAGGTCACCGCGGCCATCGGCGAGGGGTTTCCGATGGACGCGGTGCGCGGGCGCCCGCTGGTCATCGCGCTCAGCGGGACCGGGGTCGCGGCCGGCCGGCCCCTCGTCCGCCACCGCATCGCCGACGGTGACGCGTCGCGCACCCAGGTCTGGCTCGGCGTGAGGACCCAGGCCGAGCTGCCCCTCGCGGTCGACATCGCGGCCTGGCGTGAGGCCGGGGTACCCGTCGTCGTCTGTCTGTCCCAGCCCACGGGTGATCCGGCGGAAGAGCTCTACGCCCGGGGCTACGTGCAGGACGTCATGGCGGCGCGAATCCCGCCTGGCTCGCTCGCGGACGCGCGGATCTTCGCCGTCGGCGTCTCGTCGATGATCGAGGCGGTCCGCGGCCTTGCGCCGCGGCTGGGCTTACCCGTCGAGCGAGTCCACACGAATCACTGATCGCACCCCGCCGCGCCTTGCCTTCCCTCCCGAGTGCGTGCGTCGTACGCTTCGAGGGATGCCCAGCAGCGTCCCGCCCATCTCTCGGGGCACCGTGCGGCAGGGCGGGAAGGAAGAGCTCCGCGCCTCGGTCCTGAAGACTTACCTCCTGCGGGTGCGTACCGAGAAGGGCGAGCGCGCGGCGAGGCAGCTCCTCGCGGGTGCCGGGATCGAGCCGTCCGCGGTCGACAACGAGACCGGGTGGGTCAGCCAGCTGGCCGCGAAGCGCGCGCTGCGCGGCATCGCGGAGCTGCTCGGTCGCGACGCGATCCGGCACCGCGGCGAGTGGGTGACGCACCCCGAGGCCCTCGGCGTCCTCGTCCGCATGCTCCGCGCGAGCGAGCGTCCGGTGGACGCCTACCGCTACCTCGCGCAGAACGCCCGCGAGGCGACGCGCGTCGGCACCTGGGAGATCGAGGAGCGCGCCGACGAACCGCGCAAGAAGGCGGGCGACGTCCGCGCCGTACACCTCACGTACCGCACGCGAACCGACGGGGGCGACGACCCGGCCGAGCGCATCGACGCGGAGGGAGAGGAGCTGCTGTGCGACGCCCGCGCCGGGGAGCTCGCCAGCCTGCCGCGAATCTGGGGGCTGGGCGAGGCTGAGGTGACGCACCCGAAGTGCATCGCCAAGGGCGCCGACGCCTGCGTCTACGACGTGCGCTGGACGACCAAGCGCCTCCGCGAGGGGATGCTGGTCGGCGCGCTCGGTGCCGCGGTCTCGTGCGGCGGCATCGTGGCGATCACCGGGGGATGGCTCTCGGGGGCGCTCGCCGGCGTGCTCGGGGCGGCGCTCGGCGGCGGTGCCGGGTTCATGTGGGACCGCTCCCGCGAGGAGCGCGCGGCGCGCACGTTCGAGCGCAACCGCATCGCGGCGCTGGAGCGCGGCCTCGAGCTTCGCGGCGAGATGGGGGCGACCCCGGGGGATCTGAGCGGCACCGTGCTCGGGGGCAAGTACCGCATCGGACGCAAGATCGGCTCGGGCGGGATCGGCGTCGTCTACGCGGCCGAGCACGTGACGCTGGGCCACGAGGTCGCGGTGAAGGTCCTCCGCGGCGCGGCGGCGCGGGATGGCGGCGAGATCGCGCGGCTGCGGCGCGAGGCGTACATTCAGGTCCACGTCGAGCACCCCAACGTCGTGCGGGTGCTCGATCTCGACCAGATGCCCGACGGGAGCATCTACGTCGTCATGGAGCGCCTCAACGGGCGCTCCCTCGCCGATAAGCTGGCGCGCGACGGCCTGCTCGCGCCAGGCTTCGCGATCCCGGTCTACATCGACGTCTGCCGCGCCCTCCACGCCGCGCACAAGAAAGGCGTCGTCCATCGCGACCTCAAGCCGGGCAACATCTTCCTCTGCGAGGACGGGATGTCGAAGGTGCTCGACTTCGGGATGAGCAAGCTCGCGAGCGCGGAGTCGCTGACGCAGACGGGCTACACGCTGGGCACGCCCGAGTACATGGCGCCCGAGCAATGCATCGGGGCGCAGGTCGAGCCGCGCACGGACATCTACGCGCTCGGGGTGATGATGTACGAGGCGCTCACCGGGGAGCTCCCCATCGTGGCTCAGAACCGCCGCGAGCTGCTCGATCTCCACCAGCGGCAGATCCCCATCCCGATGCGCCAGCGCCGTCCCGATCTGGACATCCCCGAGCAGCTCGACCTGGCCGTGATGAAGTGCCTGAAGAAGCGGCTCAACGAGCGCCCGAAGAGCGCCGCCGAGCTGGAGCTGCTCCTCGCCGCCGTTCCGTTGGAAGGGCTCCTGAAGGCCTATCCGCCGGGGACGAGCCGCCGCGCGCCCGGGTCCAAGAAGGCGACGCCCGATGGAAACGCGCGCACGATGCCGGGGATGACCGGCGCCTCCCCGGGGCCCATCGAGAAGCCGGAGCCCTGAGGACTCTCGTCAGCCGCGCAGCAGGTAGATGAGACCGGCGATGCTCAGCGCGAGCACGCCGATGGCCGCCGCCATGACCATGAGGTCGGCCGGGGCCCAGCCGGAGCGCGGGCGTTCCCTCGGAGGCGCCGGCCGCACCGGGATCTCCACCATGGGCGCCGCGCTCATGGGCGCCGCGCTGGCCGGCTCCCGCGCGGCGCTCGCCGGCGCCTCCACGACGGGCGACGACGGCTCGGGTGCCGGCACCGCCTCGCCGTCCGGCATGCGCTCGTCGGGGCCGACCTCGATGCGCGCGAGGGCATCGCCCACCGGCTCCTCGAGCGCCAGCACCGTCCGCCCGATGCGAAGCATCAGCGCGGGCCGCCACACCGCGTCGCGGTCGGCCGGGAGCGGCGCATCGCCGAGCCACGTCCCGTTCTTCGCCCCCAGGTCGCGCACCCTCACCTCCGTGCCTCGCCGCACGAGCGTCGCGTGCTCGCGCGAGGCGTCGCCGTCCGCGATCGGCAGGTCGCACTCCGGCCCGCGGCCCAGCGTGTACGCGCGCCCCTCCTCCCGGAGCGCGAGCACGAGCCCCTGATCGCGACCTTCGAGGACGCGCACCTTCATCGTCAGGTCCGTGCCCATCGCCGCGAGCGCCTGCGACACGAGCGCGAGCGCCACCTCTCGCGTCGCCGAGCCCAGGTCGCGGGTCACCGGGCTCTGGTCGATGCGGAGCTCGATCCACACGCGACCGAGTCGCACGACGTCGCCCGAGCGCACGATGCGCGACGTCCTCGGCGCGACGCGCACGCCGCCGACGTACGTGCCGTTCGAGCTCCCCTCGTCGATGAGCACGAAGTCCATCCCCTGGGTGCGGAGCGACGCGTGGCGATGGCTGACGCTCGCGTCCGGCAGGCGTACGTCGCAGCTCGCTCCCCGCCCGAGCACCACGCTCTGCATGCCATCGAACGTGAGGCGTGCATCGCCGCCGGTCGCCGAGCGGACGAGGACGGAGATCGGCATCGGCCCCTTGGCTCAGCTGGGCGGGATGCTGTGGAGCATGGGCCTCGTCTCCCCGGCGTGCTTCTCGATCCAGGCGATGACGTCCTCGGCCACGTCCCGCCCGCGGTGCCGGCTGAGCTCCTGGATGCCGGTGGGCGACGTCACGTTGACCTCGGTCAGCCGGCCCCCGATGAAGTCGAGCCCGACGAAGACCAGGCCGTCGGCGGCGAGCCGGGGCGCCATGTCGGCCACGATGGCGCGCTCCTCCGGCGTCACCTCGCAGGGCTCGACGCGGCCGCCGGCGTGGATGTTCGAGCGCACGTCGTCCTCGCGCGGCACGCGGTTGATCGCGCCGAGGATCTCGCCGGCGAGGAGGAGCACGCGCTTGTCGCCCTGCCGCACCGCCGGCAGGTACTCCTGCACCATCGCGTGGGCGGTCCCCTCGCGCGTGATGTAGTCGACGATGGACCGCGCGTTGCGGTCTCCCTTGTCGACCACCATGACCCCCGAGCCGCCGGCGCCGTCGAGCGGCTTCACGACGCCGGTGCCGAGCTCGGCGACGAAGCGGTGGATCCGCTCGCGATCCGCGGTCACCAGCGTGCGCGGCATGTGCCGGGCGAAGTGGAGCGTGTAGAGCTTCTCGTTGGCGTTCCGCAGGCCCTGCGGGTCGTTGACCACGAGCGTGCGCCCGCGGACCTTCTCGAGCATCAGCGTGATGTAGAGGTACTCGGCGTCGAAGGGCGGATCCTTGCGGATGAGGACGCACTCGACGTCCGCGAGGCGCACGTCGGCGGCCTTGCCGAACGTGAAGAACGGCGCCGCATCGCTCACCGTGATGCTCCGCGTGCGCGCCCAGACGTCCCCCGCGTCGATGTAGACGTCGCGCGGCAGGCAGTGGAGCGCGGTGTGGCCGCGCCTCTGCGCGGCGCGCTGGAAAGCGAACGTCGTGTCCTTGTCGGGGAGGACCCGATCCATCGGGTCCATCACGTAGACGAAGCGCATGGGGTCGCTCGCAGGATAGCGTGACCCGCACGCTTGCCCAGGCGGGCGAACCCACGTCCTCGTGGTCGCGAGCGTCAGCGGTCGTCGTAGACGAGCGCGGCGAGCTGGGCGCTGCGATCCGGATCGAGGTCGCCCGCGACGAGGTAGCCGACGCCGGCCCGCTCCGTGGACGCCACCGAGTAACCCTTCTCGCGTCCCACCCGCACCTCGGCGGTGCCGATGGCGCGCGGCGAGAGGTTGGCGGTGCCGATCTGGATCTTCTGCGCGTCGTACACGATGACGCTCACGCGGCGCATGTCGTCGCCGGTGCCCACCACGTACTGAAGCATCGCGGCGCGCTGCGCGTGGAGCGGAACCACCCGCGCCCCGACGAGGTGCGCGTTGAGGCCCGGTCGCTCGAAGCTCGACGGGTGCAGCGGAACGCCCACGTAGCGCTCGAGGCCCCGCACCGCGTCGGGATCCTTCGCCTCCAGCGGCAGCGGCGAGGAGTGCTCCGCGACCAGCTCGGCCAGCAGATCGTCCCCGAAGCCCGCGCGGGCCTCCGTCGACGTCCCCTGCGTACCGCGCGTCGCCGCGCCCCACATGAGCGCCAGCGCCGCCGCGGTGGCGAGCGGCACCATCGTCCGCCACGACGAGAGGCTCACGAGCGGCGCCTTCGCCCCCATCGCGTCCGCCGTCCCGTCCTTGGCCAGCGAGGCGTCGGCCCGCGCGTCCTCGCGGACCCGCTCCGCCATCATCGCCACGCCGATGCGGTCGCGCAGCCCGGCCGGGGCCGACGTACGCACCACTCGCTTCAGCGACCCGCGCATCGCGCGAAGGAGCTGCGTCTCTTCGCGGCAGGTCTCGCACTCGCCCACGTGCTCGTCGATCTCCAGGAGCTTCGCCGCCTCGAGCTCACCGTCGAGGTACGAGCCCAGCAGGCGCGCGCGATCGCGACAGTCGTGCGCGGTCATGCCGCACCCCGCTTGCGCGCGCGGTACTCGGCGAGGCTCGCCGTCTTCGTCTCCTTCGGCTCCACGATCGGACCACCCACGTGCTCTTCACCCTTCACGATGCCCATCGCCAGCGCGTGATTGTAGAGCGCCCGCTGGAGCAGCTTGCGACCGCGGTGCAGGCGGCTCATCACGGTGCCGATGGGGCAGCCCATGATCTGCGCGATCTCCTCGTAGGAGAACTCCTCGACGTCGCAGAGGACCACCGCCAGCCGGAACTCGGCCGGCAGCGCGTCGAGCGCCACCTGGATCTCGCCCTCGACGATCGGCATGAGAGCGAGCATCTCCGGATCGCGGAGCTGACGCATCGTGTTCGCGCTCACCCAACCGTCGGCGAGCGGATCGGCGTCGGGCCCGTCGAGCACCGAGCGCTCGAGCCCCCCGCGGCGATACTTGTTGATGAACGTGTTGGTCAGGATGCGGAAGAGCCAAGCCTTGAGGTTGGTGCCGGCGTGAAACTGGTCACGCGCGCGCATCGCCTTGACGAAGGCGTCCTGCACCAGGTCCTCGGCGTCGGTCGGGTTGCGCGTCAGCTTGCACGCGACGCCGTACATCGCGTCGAGGTGCGTGAGCGCCTCCTCGGAGAACGGGTCCTTCGCAGGCTTCGAAGGTTCGGGAAGGGAAGGGTTCATGGGAGCCTTGTTGAGGTGTTCCGCTAGGTTGAACACGCCATCGACTGGCCTATTCCCCACCTTAGTCACGATCTCGGCAAGGCGCCGCAATCACTCGCCGTTCGGGGGACCACCTTTGAAGCGCTTCTCCAGCTCCTCTAGACGTTCGTTCAGGCGCTTCACCTCCTGCTGGAGCTGCTGCAGGGGACGGAAGCTCGCCAAGACCGTCCGGACCCGCTCGTCGAGGTTGTGCTGCATCTCCTCGAGCTTCTCCTTGGCCTGGTCGACCAGGGTCGGCTTCGAGTCCTTCGCGTCTTTGGCTACCACCTCGACCTTCTCCTCCCCCGGCTTGGTCCCCGGGATGAGCCGGCCGATCGGCCCCTCGCGGAGATCGGCGAGCACCTTTTCCGTCCGGGCGTGAATGAGCTCCTTCAGCGTCTGCAGCGGGACGTTCCGCGAGTGCGCCTTCTGCTCCTCGTAGATGATCTGCGCGAGGGTGATCTC
>JBEKGQ010000414.1:0-6546 GCA_050012715.1 Polyangiaceae bacterium | reverse complement strand
GAGCCCAGCGGCGATCCGTCGTCGAAGTATCCGCGGCGATACCAGCCCCCGTCCCACCCATGCTCGTCCAGCGCGGTCAGCAGGCGGCGCGAGGCCGTTCGCAGCGCCGCCGCGCGTGCTTCGTCACCGCGCGCGCGCGCCAGGGGCTCGAATCCACGGAGCACCGAGACCAGGAACCAGCCGAGCCAGACGCTCTCACCATGGCCGTCGGCACCGACTCGGTCCATGCCGTCGTTCCAGTCACCGGCGCGCATCAGGGGCAGTCCGTGAGGGCCCGCGGTAAGACCGACATCGAGCGCACGTACGCAGTGCTCGTAGAGCGACGCCCTCGCGTCCGAGGCTCGCGGCGTCCCGAAGACGTCGCGCTGATCCGCCGGGATGGGGCGCTCGACGATGAAGGGGACGGACTCGTCGAGGAGAGCGTCGTCCCCCGTGACGCGGACGTACTCGATGGTGGCGAAGACGAGCCAGAGCATGTCGTCGGCGCATCGCGTTCGAATCCCTGCGCCGTCCTCCGGGTGCCACCAGTGCTGGACGTCACCCTCCTCGAACTGGCGAGCCGCCGCCCGCACGATGTGCTCTCGCACGAGGTCCGGTCTCGCGTAGAGAAGCGCGAGAACGTCCTGCAACTGATCCCGATAGCCGAACGCCCCGCCGGATTGATAGAACGCCGAGCGACCCCACAGGCGGCAGGCGAGCACCTGATGGCACAGCCACCGGTTGACCATCACGTCGAGCGCGCGATCCGGCGTCTCGACCTGAATGGCACCGAGTGTGTCGTCCCAGAACTCGCGGGTGCTCTCGAGCGCGGCTTCGACCCGGGGGAGGCGACTCCACGCGCGCGCAAGGTCGCTCGCCTCCGCGCGATCCTTGCCCTCTCCGAGGACGAAGGCCACCGAGGTGCTGGCGCCCGGCGGGAGGACGATGTCGACCTCGACCGCCGCGCACGGATCGAGGGCGCCGCCGGAGCGGCCCGACAGCCGACCGCCGAGCGCCGACGGTCGAGCCCGCGTTGCATACTCGGCGAAGAGCTCGGCGCGATCGCACGTCCAGCTGGCGGCCGGGGAGGTCGCGCAGAAGAAGCTGCATCGCTCGGGCTGTGGCGAGCCGAGGTTCTGCGCGAGCGCCGCCTGGAGCGAGTCATCCCACCACGAGGCGGTGGTCAGCCTGGACGTCTCCCGGGAGCTCCCGAGCACCCACTCGACGTATCCGCAGACGCGGAGGTGCACCGGGGCGCTCGTCCGGTTCTCGAGGGTCAGCTTCGACACTTTCACCGGCGCGTCGGGAGGCACGGCGACGCGGAGAGTGTGCCGGATGCCGCGCGTCGTGCCCTCGAACGTCGAGCTTCCGGCCGCGTGCCGGGCCGAGCCGGCGGAGGCTCGCCACACGTCCCCGGCGTCGTTCGCGAGATAGATGGCTTCCCCGGCCGGGTCCGAGGCGGCGTCGTTGCTCCACGGCGAGAGGCGGAAGCGCTGGCTGTTGATCGACCACGTGAAGCCACCGCCGCGCTCCGTGACGAGGGTCCCGAAGCCCGGGTTGGCGAGCACGTTCGACCATGGGGCGGGAGGACTCCCGTGCACGAAGTACTCGCGCCCGTCGTCGGTGAAGCCGCCGCTCCCGTTGTCGAAGAGCAGCCGTGGAGGCGCCGGTCGTTCGGTCGCCGGAGGCGGGCGCGCGACGTCGCGGCCGACGTTCCCGGTCGGCGTGGAGACGCGGAGCTGACGAGCCAGCGAGCCCGCGGACGTCCGCAGAACGACGCGCGCGAAAGACAGGACGAGCTGGCGCTCCATCTCGTCGATGGCATTCGCGCGCCGCACGAAGACGCCGCCCCGCTGGTCCACGTGAGCCTGCGCGAAGCTCGACTGAACGAGACGCACGAGGTTGTCCTGCAACGGTTGCATGTAGCCGGCGGGCTCCTCGTTGAGAAACAGCAGGTCCATCGAGAAGTTGTTCAACCGGAAGAACTCGTGTGCGACGAGCACCTCGCGACAGATGTCGGTGACCTCTCCGCCGTCCACGCGCACGATGACCACGGGCAAGTCGCCCGAGATCCCCAGCGACCAGATCGCCGCCCGGCCGTCGCCGTGCGACGCACGCACCGGGGGCGCGACACGCAGCGAGGGATGCGCATCGACGACGTAGGACAGGAGGCGCTGGAAGCGGAAGGACTGCGCGGCGCTCACCCCCAAGTGCCTGAGCTCCACCCGTGCATCCGCCCAGGCGAGCTCGAACACGCGCGCGATCGGGGCCGAGCCCGAGTAGGAGCGTGCGAGGTCGACGACCTCGCCGCGGGAGCCACCGATGCCGGTCACCAGGGACACCCGGGCGGTGGCCTTCGCCCCGACGGTCACGCGTCGCCGAAGGACGATTGCCGGATCCAGGGGGTGCCGCGAGACGGTGCCGCGCACCCCCACTTCGAGGCCGTGGGGCCGGACGACGTCGCCGCCTCTCCCGAAAAACCCGGGGCGGCTGGACTCGGCGTGCACGGCGCCCCACCCCCCGCTCTCCGGGACGAGCATCTGCACTACCCAGGGCTGCAGGTCCTGCCCCGGCTGCGGGCGCCGCGTGGCGAGGACCGCGCCGAGCTCGCGGTCTTCCTCCGTCTCGACGAACATGTTGCCGAACGCGCGATGCGCCACATCCGACGCGCGCGGCGCGAGCACGACCTCCATGTAGGTCGTGACCTCGATCTCGCGCGGCTTCGCGGAGTGATTCGTCAGCGTGATGCGCCGCACCTCGACCGCGTGCTCGGGAGAGACCACGATCTCGGTGGTCGTCTCGACGTCGCCGTCCTTGCGGTTGATCTCCACGTGGTCGACGGAGAACGTCGCGCGATAGGAGCCGGGGCGAACGCGTGTCGGCTCGAGGCCGGCGGACCAGGTAGCGCCCGTCGCGGCGTCGCTCAGGTAGACGAAGGTGCCCGCGGGCTCCAGGCGCTGGTCCTCCCGGAAGCGGCCGACGTCGCGTCCGCGCCAGGTGAGAACCCCGGTGCCGGTCGACGAGACCGTCGCGGCGAGCTCGCCGTGACCCAGCAGGTGCGTTCGGGTCGACCCCTGGCGCTCGAGCCCGACGACCTCGACGAGCGCCAGATCCTCGCCGACCGGAGTCGGGGCCGGAGCGCGCGTCGACCGCTCCTCCACGAGGGTGACCGCCCCCGGGATGCGCTCCTGGAGGAGCAGCTCCGTCGCCTTGACGCGCGGCACCTCGTGGAATCGCCGCTGCATCGGCGCGCCGAGGAGCGTGTTGGCGAGGGCGACGAGGAGCATGCCCTGGTGATGGGCCATGTACGTCTTGACGACGACCCCTCGTCGGTGTGCCGGTACGCGCGACGGCGTGTAGTCGATCGAGTCGTAGAAGCCGAAGGCTCCCTGGAGCCCTTCGCGCGTCAGCGCCGCGAAGTTCTGGGCCGCATGCTGAGGGTCCACCGCGGCCGCCAGACCGGTGGCGTAGGGGGCGACGACCAGATCCTCGTCGAGCCCGGGCTTGAGGCCGAGAGCAGGGACTCCGAACGCCCGGTACTGATACGTCATGGAGAGGTCCATGACGTTGAACGCCGCTTCCGAGATGCCCCATGGGACGCGGTGGCGCGATGCGTAGGCCTGATGGGCCTTGACCGCGGCGGTGTGCGTCTCGTCGAGCAGCGTATCGGGATAGCTGCGCATGACGAGCAGCGGCATCAGATACTCGAACATGGACCCGCTCCACGACAGGAGCGCTCGGCCGGAGTCGACACGGCCGCGGGCGCGGCCGAGGTGAAACCAGTGCTTCTCCGGCACGTCGCCCTTGGCGATCGCCACGAAGCTGGCCAGCCTGGCCTCCGACGCGAGTAGATCGTACCGCGAGGGGTCGAGTCGGGCGGTGGAGACGTTGTATCCGATCGAGAACAGCGACCGCGCGGGGTCGTAGAGGAAGCCGAAGCTCATGCCCCTCGCGAGCGCGCCCGCCCGTTCCCCGGCACGGCGGAGGTCGCTCGTCAGGCGGGCGCACGCGCTCGCGGCGCGCTCGACGCGCGCGAAGAGCTCGTGGAGCCAGGAGCGGGTCTCGACGGGAAGCGCCATCGTCCCGAACGCTTCCCGTGCGCTCGCCACCTGGCTGGCGGCTTCCGCGACGGCCGCGGGGGAGAGGGCCGCGCGGAGAGCATCCCGGAGCGTCACGAAGGCTGGAGCGTCTGCGAGGGCGGCGGGTACGGACCGCATCCAGGACAAGTGGGGCAACAGCTGCTCGACCTCGTCGAGCCACGCGACGCGGGACGCCTCCGCCCGCGTGCCCCAGTCGCCGCTGGCCGGACCGTTCGCCGCCCGCTCGAGCCACGCCACGAGCTCGCCGAGATCCGACGTCGCCGGCTCCTCGACGACCACTCCCGCCAGCCGCGATGCGTCGGAGATCGCGGAAGCCGCCTCGGGGCCGAGGACCGGGCGCTCGGCCCACTCCTCGCACCCGCGGCGAACCGCCCACAGGTATCCAGCGAGGTTTCCGCTGTCCACCGTCGACACGTAGCGAGGCTCGAGAGGCAGAAGCGTCTTCGTGTCGTACCAGTTGAGGATGTGCCCTTGATGCTTCTCGAGCCGGTCGAGGGTGTCGAACGTCGCCGCGAGGCGGCGGACGAGCTCCCGCGATCCGAGGTACCCCATGTCCCGTGCGGTCAGCGTGGCCATGAGATAGAGCCCGATGTTCGTCGGCGACGTCCGGTGCGCCAGCACGCCGCGGGGCTCCTCCTGAAAATTGTCCGGAGGAAGAGAGTGATCTTCGTCGGTGATGAAGGTCTCGAAGAAGAGCCACGTCCGGCGCGCAATCTCCCGCAATGTCCGACGCTCGGCGTCGGTCAAGCGGCTGGCGCGATTCTCGACCGGCAGAGGCTTGCTCAGCCACTCGACGAGCGCGGGAGCGAGTATCCAGCACAGGAGAACAGGGACGCAGTACGCATTCGACGACCGGACCAGCGCGACGCCGGCGATGAGCGCGAGGACGGGCACCTCGAGCCACATCCGCAGCGGCGTCTTCGAGCTCGAGCGATCGAGTCCCGTCGACTGCCACTCGAGGAGGTTTCGCTTCGAGATCGCGAGCCGGTAGAGCGTGCGAGCGACGGCGTCGACGGCGACGACCGCCTGATCGAAGATGAGGACGGCGCTCAGCGAAGCGTTCGTGAGCGTCGTTCGAGTATCGCGCCACAGGCCGTCGTAAGCCGTGCGGGACCGCCCGCGGCGGAGAAGGTCGGACAGCAGACGCAGGACGACGGGCGCCGCGATCATCACGGCGAGCACGAGCGCGACGCGGGGCGCCGCCGACGGCCAGAGGGTGCAGGCGAGGACGAAGGCGAGGACGGAGCTCGGCGCGAGCAGGCTGCGTCGCAGGTTGTCCGTGACCTTCCACATGCCGACGAGGCCGAGACCCCGCGAGCGCCTTCCCGACGGCGTCTCGACGGCGAGACCGAGGAGCGAGATGAGCTGCCAGTCGCCCCGCATCCAGCGGTGAGCGCGGCGGGCGACGACTCCGTACGACGAAGGTTGCTCGTCGAGGAGCTCGACGTTCGAGGCCAGCGCAGTGCGCGCGAGGACTCCCTCGAAGAGATCGTGGCTGAGGAGCCGGTTCTCCGGCGTACGGCGGTCGTGCACCGCGGCGAATGCCCGCACGTCGTAGATGGCTTTTCCGATGTAGGACCCTTCCCCGAAGAGGTCCTGGTAGACGTCCGAAACGGCCGTCGTGTACGGATCCAGCGCGCTCGGCCCAGCCGATAACCGGGCGAAGCGCGAGCGGCGAGCGCTCGATGGCACCGTGCCCACGCGCGGCTGGATCACCGCGTATCCCTCGACGACCCGCGTTCCGTCGGCGCTCAGCACCGGGCGGTTCAAGGGGTGCGCCAGCGTACCGACGAGGTGCGTGGCCGCGGTCCTCGGCATGTCCGTGTCCGAATCGAGCGTGATCACGTAGCGGATGCTGGAGACGAGCGCGGTGGGCGCCGTGACCTCGCAGAAGGTCGTCTTGCCCTTACCGAGGACGAGACGGTTGAGCTCCTCCAGCTTGCCGCGCTTTCGCTCCCAGCCCATGAAGCAGCCCTGGCTGTCGTTGCGCACGCGTCGCCGGTGAAAGAGGGCGTACTTGGGCAGTCCGGAGGAGAGCGGGTATCGCTGGTTGAGCGCACCGAGACGAGCGATGGCGTGCTCGACCAGCTCGTCGTCGCCGATCTCGTGCTCGTGGGGCGCGTCCGTGAAATCGCTGGCGAGGGCAAAATGCAGGTCCGGGTCGGGGTTGGCGAGCGCGCGCACCTCGAGCGCGTCGACCAGCTGGTCGACGGTCTCCAGGGAGTCGAACAGCACGGGCACCACGACGAGGGTCCGGTTGTCGGGCGTGATTCCTTGTTCCAGCGAGAGGCGGCTGAGGAGGCGAGGGGGCAACACCGCCACCACCAGCGCGCCGATCGCGGGAAGGGCGATTTCGCTGGCGGCGAAGAGGAGCAGCGCGCTGAGGACGACGACCTCCGCGGTCGTCGCGCCCCCTCGATACAGGGACCGACAGACCGCGGCCCAGACGACCGCCGTCAGCGCCGGC
>JBEKGQ010000413.1:0-6761 GCA_050012715.1 Polyangiaceae bacterium | reverse complement strand
GGGACTATGCAGGCATATAGTCGCGTCGGCGCGACGGACAATGGGGCTTGTCCCGCGCGCCATCGCGGGGATAGGGCGCATGGTCGCGCCGGACGGGAGCAAAGGTCGGGGCCAAAGCAGGAAAAGGTCGCGGCATCCGGACGGAGGATGGTCCTGGCCCGGCGCAGAGTCGCGCTGGTGCGACGAAGGACGGCGTCATCCCGATGCATGGCGGGGATACGGATGCATGGTTGGGGGAGACGGCTAGGGTGCGGCGAGCAGGTGGCGGTAGAGGGGTGGCGCGCTCAAGCGGCGCGTCCCAGAAGGGAAGGGTTTTGAACCATCCAGTCACACCGGAAGGCCGTCCCATTTGGCGTCGCCGCGTTCACACGAGTGACGGGACAATCGGCGACGGCGCCCGAGGTGGATGCGGCGTGGCGCGCGTGGGTGATGCGGACGCGATGAACGCGCCGATTTCGGTGGCCTCGCGGGGCAAGTGAGCTACCTCGATCCCATGCCCACCAAGCCGCCGAAGAAGAGCCCGAAGAAGGCTGCCCGCACCGACGGCAAGCCGCCCGCGAAGAGGGGCCAGCGCCTCGGCGAGGAGCAACTCGGCCGCATCAGCGGCGGCGCGTCCAACGACGGGGACCACGGTCGGCCGAAGACCAAGCCCTAGGTAGAACGCATCGCACGACCGCGCGCTCGGTCCCGCGCCGTCTCTGCGAATCAGCTCCGCGCGATCCAGCCGTCGGCCACGAGGATCTCGCGAACCGCCTCGACGAAGATGCGGGCGTTCGCGACCTCGTCCTGTGCCATCGCGGCCGTGAACACGAACTCCGCAGTGTAGTCCGCATCTTGTCGGAACGTCATGAGCCGCGACAGCAGCGCGGCCTTCTCGGGCGCGAGCCTTCCCGAGCGGGCGAAGTTGCCCTGCAGTAGCCGGGTGAGCCCCCCGTGGGTGCGCGGCTCCTCGCCGATGGTGAGCAGTAGGGCACGCGCGTAGTGGAACGCGCCGTAGTAAGCGCGGCTGACGGAACCGGCGTGTTTGGCGGCGCCGAGGAGCAAGGTTGCTTCTTCGAGCGCCTCGTCGCCCCGGGCCACCTCGGCCGCGACGGCGGCCTTCTTCTGGTCCTCGGTCACCGGCGAAGCCCCTCGCGATCGATGTCCCGCAGCAAGCGTCGGCCACCTTGGCGGAGCCGCGCGACCTGCTCCGTCGAGTAGACGAGCGGGGACAGGCCGACCCACTCCGGCGCGCGGTGATCGACCCAGTATGCGAGATCGATCGCTTCCGCACGCTCGGGGTCGGTCAACCCATCCACCGCGACGAGAACGTCGACGTCGCTTTCTTCCCCCGCCGTGCCGCGCGCATGGGAGCCGAAGAGGACCACCTCCGACACGCGGGCGCCGAACCTCGCGCGGAGCGCTCGCGCGTACCCATCGAGGGCGCCCTCGACGATTGGTGCGAGTCTGCGGCTCACGCGGAGAAGCGTACCACCGGATTCACACGGGCGAATTTGCCGGGCCGCGAAGCGGTACGAGTACACTCTTCCCCGCGTGGCGAGCCTCGGGCACATCGCCGTGGGCATGGCGGCGGGGCGAGCCTGGCCACCGGATCCGGGCGGCCCTCCTCCCGACGGTACCGGTTCGACCGTCTTCGCGATCTCGAAGCTCTACTACGGCGACACGGATCGAAACGGTACGGCCACCACGATCGCGTGGGCGCAGTACGGCCTGGATCTCGACGGCCTGGTGACCAGCGCATGCGCAACGAACGTATGCACGCTGGCGCCGGGCGCCGGCATGGTTGCGCAGCTCGACGGCGAGAACGGGATCGACAATTCGTTCGGCGAGAACATCATCCCCATCATCGTGACGACGTTCGGAAGCGACGCGCCGCAGCGGGGCAACGCCGCCCTGCTCGCCGGGGATCCGACGCTGCTCATCGCGCTCGATGGCCTCGGCGCGAACGAGGATGCGTCCCCTCTGTCGGAGGCGCTCTACCACGCGCTCCCGGCCACGCGGCGTGGGACGGGACCGATGTGCGCGACGTCGACACCGCCTCCCTCGCCGGCGGGAGCGTGTCGTCGCCCCTCGTCACGCTCGGCGGTTACCTGACCGGGCGCACCTGGGTGGGCTCCGCGCACGGCGGCTCCGCGCTCATCGATCTTCACCTCGGCGAGGTCGGCATTCTGTTCGGGGGTCGGAGCGGCAGGCGATCGGCATCGTGCGCACCGTTGCCGGATCGCGATCGCTCGACCAGGAAGGGCAGTCCGAGCCTCCGCGCAGTCTCCACGAGGGCGCGAACGTCCTCCTTCCATGTGGTCTTGTCAAAGTCGGCCGCGAGAAACCAGCATGTCTCGTCGATGAGCATCGGGTAGACGCCCATCACGTGCTGGCCGCGTAGGTGCTGGAGCAGCGCCGCATCGTCCACGGGCCGGAACGCCTGGCTCGTACAATCGCCGCACTTGACCTTCGGCAGCTCGCACACGCCGGCGACGAACTTGTTCGAGCAAGCGGGCGCATAGCCGGCCTTGCCCGTCTTCTTGCTGACGAAGCGAGTCGGATAGAGATCGTCTCGACCGCGGAAGAGCTGCCGGAACAGCCTCACCTTCTCTGCCGGGGAGCGCGGTGCCGCAGAGGGTGGGGGACTCGGTTCTGCGGCGGGGACGGGCGGAACGGGTAGCCTGGCACGGAGCTCGGCCAGGCGCGCTTGGGCGTCGGCCAGATCTGCCGAGAGTCTCCGGATACTCTGTTCTTCGCTCTCAATGGCCGTCGCGACGGTGGTCCGGTCGAGCCCCTTTGGTTCCGACGGAACCGGCTGACGGGTCTTCACGGTCACGGGCTGCCTCAGGTGGGAGGTAACGAGCGGCGACGAACTCCTAGCACAGGGTACTGGGCCAGCGGCGCAACCGAAGAGGGGGCTTCACCGCATCGATCGCGGCCGCAGCGCGAGGTGCCTCGTCGAGCATCCTGACCAAAGGATGCGTCCTGGCCGGGCGGTAAGGTCAGGCCTTTTCGTCAAGGAACCGAAGAAGGTCCTGAACCGCCGACCAGACTTTGCCTTCCTCCTCATCGTGCCGCGCATCGAAGAGGAACTCGGAGACCCGCCGCGGCCCGAGGCTGTCGATGGCCGCGAAGTCCTCTCGGAGGAATCCGACCGCCTTCTGGGCCTCGAGGTCCTCCATCAGCGGAGCGAGGAGGCCGGCGACATCGCCGACCCCCTCGCCGTAATTGCGCACCACGTAGGAGAGATCGTAGGCGTCCTTGTTCTCCCCCCGATTGCGAAACGCTAGAGCCTTCATCACGACGAAAGCTCCTGCTCCGCAGACCAGAACGCTTCGCTCGGCACGCTCGCCGCGGATGGTCCGTTCGGCCAGTCGAACCGTCTTCGAGTCTCGAAATGCCAACCGGAGGCCCGGAGCGATGACTGCGGCGAAGTCGTCCTGAAGGTTGCGCAAGTGACCACCTTCGTCGTCCGGTCTCGTAGGGGCGATGAGGAAGTCCAGGGTGACCTTGGGAGGCCCGTCGATCTTCCATCGCTGCCTCGTAATGTTCCCTCTCTCGTTCGTATCCGGCCCGAAGCCGGCCGCGCGCAGCCTCGCCGTGAGCTCGGCGTACCGTCCCTCTTCGAGGATCGCGACCTCCATGCCGACGTCGAGGTCGAGCGTCCCGATGTGCCTTTGGAGGCCCTCCCGCCTCTGATCCACGATAAGCGACGGCACGAGACCGCCCACGATGACGAGCTCCCCGAGCAGGTCGCCGACCTTTGTGGCCAGATAGAGACACGCCTCACGGACCTTCGTGACGTGCGTCGCGTCGTACCCCGCGGCGGTCCTGGGCTTCGCCATCAGCTCTTCCACTGAAGCATGCGTGACCGGAGCTCCGCCGCGGCATCCTTCGCCCGCTCCGGCTGGGAGAGCAGGTCGAGGTAGGCCTGCACAGGGTGCACGCAGGAGACCTTCTTCTTCTCGGTGGACCCGTCGAACACGCCCTCGTCATTCGGGATGACAAGCCACACGTTCGCTCCTCTGGGCTCCTCGCGAAAGCCGATTTTGTGCAGGAGCCCATCGTCGAGGTACTGCTCGACGAACAGCGTGACGAGACGGAATCCGGCGAACTCGGTATGCAGCCACGCGGCCGCGAGCCCCGTTGCCGCGTAGCGCATGCCGACGCGGTCCAGTGCACCCGCCAGGGACGCCAGCAGCTCCTCGCTCGTCCGGCTCGTGACGTGGCCACGCAGGACGGAGTGCTTCTCGAACGAGTACACCTCCGCCCAGGCGTCGAGCATGAGTCCGGGGTTCCGTACGCGGATCGCACCGGAAGCGTCCCGGTCGATCAGTTCGTCGTCCTCGAGCCGCGAGACGATCCGACTGGTGAAGCCGTCGTCCAGCCCGGTCTCTCGCGCGAGGTCCTGCTGCCGGATGAAGCGGAGCGGCTCGATGAGAAGATGTCGCGCGATTCGTGCGCTCTTCGGCGCGTACGGAGACGACGGTTTGCCCCGCCGCAGGAACTGGTTCGACTTGCCTTCGATCAGGATGCGAAGCCCGGGGGCCACGATGTGGGCGTTTCCCGAGAGGTCGAACCAGGAAACGCCAGCCTCCTCGCAGAGACGCTGTCCGACGTCGCCCATGAAGGGGACTGCCACGACTGGAACGGTGCGACGCCCGAGCTGCTTTGCGGCGCGCTTCACCTGAGCGATGGCGCTGCCGACGGGTGCGGCCGCGGAGTCGCCTTTCACCTGAACGGCGAGGCGAGCGGCTCCTTGTTCGACGATGATGTCGGCCCCGATGTCGCCAGAACGCGCGGAGAACTTCGGACTGTCGAGCCAGGAGCCGAGGAGCCGACGCGCACGGGACTCGAAGGCGGCTGCTTCCTGGCCGGGCACCTGACTATAATACTCATCCTGACCACGTGCTCAAGTCCCTCAATATAGGCAGGACTCCGGCGCTGCCCGTGAGGATGGCCACCGTGCGGTACATGCCTCGCCCTCGGTCGCTCGACGACGGCATCGAGATGCTGGGGGAGTCGTTACGTCGGAGGCGGCGTCGTGCCCACCAAGCCTCGCACCCGCCCTGGGTGAGCATGTGAGCAGCCAACCGTTAACCCAGAGCGGAGTAACGGCCGAGGTAACGCTTGCTGAGGATCGCGCTCGTCCTCGTCTTCAGGCTGAATCAAGGTGGAGGCGCCGGAGCTTCCTGGCTACGCCGGTTCGGGGTCGAGGGGTCTGGGGTCGCCACCCATGGCATCGACGAGGTGCGCCACGAGCGCGTCGCGATCGACCGTACCCGCGGCCATCCCCTCGAAGATGGCGAGCCACCTGTCGTGCTCGAGCACCAGTACGACCTCGTTCACCTCGAGAAAGGTGACGAGCGCGTAGAACGCCGCGCGCTTGTTGCCATCGAGGAAGGGGTGGTTCTTGGCGATGCCGTACGTGAGCGCGGCGGCCAGCTCCGCGAGCGAGTGGTAGTAGCCCGCGCGCGGCGCCATGACCGCCGATTCCAAGAGGCCCGCGTCCCTGACGCCAGCCAGACCGCCGCCGACCGCCAGGCCCTCGGCGTGGCCACGCTCCACGTGGCGAACCTCCAGGAAGAAGACGTCGCTGAGCTTCAATGGACCCGCGACAGCGTCCAGCGACCCTACTTGCCGAGGTCCTTCACGAGCTGCCGATGGTCGCGGGTCGCTCGCTCGACGGCCTTGTCCACGGCCTCGTCGCTCGCCACGCGATCGGCGGCCGGGCGATCGTCGGCCTTGCGAGCGCGACGAGGCTCGACTGGGCGGACGGGGAACGTGGCCATGACTCCAGGGTAACCTCGTTGACCGTCGCATGCCAGTCGGTCCCGCTTCCCACGGGTTCCAGTTCGTTGCTCACAGCCCCCCCGCGTCGGCGCGCGCAACCTCCGCCTCCCGCGCCGCGGCGACACCGTGGTCGCCGGTCTCGCCATCCAGGCGAGTAGGCGGCGGTAGACGGGCGGCGCGTTCAACCGGCGCGTCGGTCCGGACCGCGCTCGTCGCCGAGACCGAGGCGGGCCTCACCTTGCTCATCCTCGATGCGCTGCGGGCGGGGGTCGAGGGACAGAGGGCGCTCGCCGCACACCTCAAGCCGCCGCCCCCGGAGCGTCCGCTCGCCGAGATCCTCGACGAGGTGCTCGCCCACGAGGAGATCGAAGAGCTCATGGCCGTCGACCGGGCCGAGCGCCGGAAGGACCTCGTCGCCAAGGGCTACGACCCCGGCGCGGCTGAAGGCCCCCATCGACGCGGCGCGCGCGGCGGCGTACGCGAAGCCGGCGGCGCCGGCCGAGCCCGCGAAGGCCGCGAAGGTCGTCGACCTGTCGGCGGCGCGCGCGAAGAAGGCCGTCGCCACGACGCGGTGGGGCCTCTTCGTCGCCGCCGCCGCCGTGGCCCTCCTCGTCGGCGGGGGCGGGGCACAGTACGCGGCGACGCGGATGCCGCCGACCACCGTGACCTATGCGACGGCGGGGAGCCCTCCTTCGCCGTGGGAGCTGGCGGCTCCGGCGCGACGGCGCGCCCTTCGCGCGTGCGCCCTGGGGTATTACGGCGAGTGCCAGTGACCTTCTCGACGAAGCGCAGAAGATTGACCCGGAGGAGGGAGAACAATGCGCAGGTCCAGGAGGCTCGTGCGGCGATTGGGAGCTCCCATCCGGAGCCTCGCTACGTCAAGCCGCCGTTGGGCCCCGGGGAAAGGCGGCTCCAGCGGCACCCTTGATGCGCATGGCCGGTACTTTTCGGC
The DNA here is from genome assembly GCA_050012715.1 of Polyangiaceae bacterium. Taxonomy (GTDB): domain Bacteria; phylum Myxococcota_A; class Polyangia; order Polyangiales; family Polyangiaceae; genus Palsa-1150. Next base: position 34 of record JBEKGQ010000413.1, on the reverse strand, counting down.
CGAGCAGAGCGCTGATGCGACGGAGGAGCGGGAC
>JBEKGQ010000412.1:0-6553 GCA_050012715.1 Polyangiaceae bacterium | reverse complement strand
CGCGACGAGCGCCTTGCGCAGCGCCGCGTCGAGCGCGCTCACCGGGCCGTTGCCCTCGGCCGCGGTGTGCACCACCTCGCCGCGCACGCGCATCTTGATCGCCGCGTCCGCGAAGGCCCCCTCCTCGCGCCGCTGCCCCACCGTGACGCGGTAGTCGAGCAGCTCGAACGGGGCCACGTAGCCGGGCGTACGCCGCCGGAGCAAGAGCGCCACCGAGCCCTCCGCCGCTTCGAAGGCGAAGCCCCGGGCCTCGCGCGCCTTCACGTCCTCGACGACCTCCGCCTCGGCGCCCGCTTCGAGGGCGACCGCGTGCTCCTCGGCCTTCGCGAGCACGTTGCCGCGCCCCGACAGCTCGCTCATCACGACGCGCGTCGCGTTGCCGACCAGCGCCGGATCGACGTGCTCGTAGGCGCGCGGCAAGCGGCGGATGGCTGCGACGTGCACGCCGCCCTTGTGGGCGAAGGCGCTGTGGCCGACGTAGGGCGCGTGGGTGTCGGCGGCGAGGTTCGCGATCTCCGCGACGTGCCGCGCGACGTGGGTGAGCTCCGGGAGCGCGCCGGGAGCCAGGCAGCGCCGGCGCATCTTGAGCTCGAGGGTCGGCACGATCGAGCAGAGGTTCGCGTTGCCGCACCGCTCGCCGTAGCCGTTGATCGTCCCCTGGACGTGCGTGGCCCCGCCGCGCACCGCGGCCAGGGTGTTCGCGGTCCCGCAGCCGACGTCGTCGTGCGCGTGGATGCCGACCGTCTTCTCGACCGCACCCCGCACCGCGCGCACCCGCTCCTCGACGACCCACGGGAGCGTCCCGCCGTTGGTGTCGCAGAGCACCAGCACGTCGGCCCCGCTCGCGGAGGCGGCGTGGAGCGTCTCGAGCGCGTACTCCGCGTCCTCGCCGTAGCCGTCGAAGAAGTGCTCCGCGTCGTACACGACCCGGCGGCCGCTCTCGACGAGGTAGGCCACCGTCTCGGCGATCATGCGCAGGTTCTCCTCGGCGCTGACCCGGAGCACCTCGCGCACGTGCGTGATCGACGCCTTGCCGAAGATGGTGCACACCGGGGCGCCGGTCGCGAGGAGCGCCGCCAGCTGGGGATCGTCCTCCGGCCCGATGCCCGCGCGCCTCGTGGCCCCGAAGGCCGCGACGCGGGCCGAGCGCCACTCGACGTCGCGCGCGCGCGCGAAGACCTCCGCGTCCTTGGGGTTCGATCCCGGCCACCCCAGCTCGAGGAAGGCGACGCCGAGGCCGTCGAGGAGGCGCGCGATGCGCAGCTTGTCGGCGGCCGACAGGCTGATCCCCTCGCGCTGCGTCCCGTCCCGCAGCGTCGTGTCGTAGAGGTGAACCGAGGTCGCGAGGTGCGCCACGGGATGCTCCAGAGGATCAGTGGGCGGCTTCATGGCGTTCGATGTCCGGCAGGCGAGCCAGCAGGTACCCGAGCTCGTCCACGCCGTGGACGAGGCACTCCTTGGCGAACGTGTCGATGTCGAAGGTCGCCGGCGTCGCGCCGTCGAGGCCCACCGTCTGCCGGGGAACGTCGATCGCGATGCGGGCGCTCACGTCCGCCTCGCGCGCCTCGACGAGCCGCCGGTGGAGAGCCGCGTCCACCGCCACCGGCAGGAGCCCGTTCTTGAGGGCGTTCTGCCGGAAGATGTCCGCGAACGACGGGGCGACGATGGCGCGGAGCCCCCAGCCCACGAGCGCCCAGGGGGCGTGCTCGCGCGAGGAGCCGCAGCCGAAGTTCGCGCCCGCGACGAGGATGCGCGCCCCGAGCGCGTCGGGCCTGGCGAGGGGAAAGCCGGGCCGGTCCTTCCAGTCCGCGAAGAGCGACGCCCCGAGGCCGACCTTGTCGGTCGTCTTCAGGAACCGCGCCGGGATGATCTGGTCGGTGTCGACGTCGTCCTCGGGCAGGACGACGTAGGTCGCGGCCAGCGTCGTGAAGGGCTCGCGCTCGAGGCTCATGCGGCACCTCGCGCGAGCGTCCGCGGGTCGACGACGCGCCCGGCGACCGCCGCCGCCGCCGCCGTCAGCGGCGAGGCGAGGAGCGTGCGTCCTCCCCGCCCCTGCCGGCCCTCGAAGTTGCGGTTGCTCGTGCTGACGGCGTACTGGCCCGGCGCGAGCTCATCGCCGTTCATCGCGATGCACATGGAGCAGCCGGCCTCACGCCACTCGGCGCCGGCCTCGCGGAACACCGCGTCGAGGCCCTCGGCCTCGGCCTGGCGCTTCACCGCCTTCGAACCGGGCACGACGAGCACCCGGACGCCGGGCGCCACGCGCCGGCCCCGGAGGACCCCGGCCGCGACGCGCAGGTCACCGAGGCGCGAGTTGGTGCACGAGCCGATGAAGACCACGTCGACCCGCTGGCCGGCGATGGGCGTGCCGGCGGCGACCCCCATGTAGTCGAGGGCCTTCGCGCGCGCGGAGCGCTCGGCCGCGCCGGGGGCGGCGTCCGGCGATGGGACGCGGCCGGTGACGGCGATGCCCATCCCGGGGTTCGTGCCGTAGGTGATCATGGGCTCGAGGCGCGTCGCGTCGAGGCTCACCGTAGCGTCGAAGGACGCGCCCTCGTCGGTGCGCAGAGTGCGCCAGCGCGCGAGCGCGGCCCTCCAGGCGTCCCCTGTCGGCGCGAAGCGGCGGCCCTCGAGCCAGCGGAACGTCGTCGCGTCGGGCGCGATCATCCCGGCCCGCGCGCCCGCCTCGATCGACATGTTGCAGAGGGTCATCCGCTCCTCCATGTCGAGCGCGTCGATGGTCGTCCCGGCGTACTCGAGGACGTGCCCGGTCGCGCCGCCGACGCCGATCGTCGCGATGAGCGCCAGCGCCACGTCCTTCGCGCCGACGCCCCAGGGCAGCGCGCCGTCGATGCGCACCTGCATCGTCCTCGGCCGACGCTGGAGGAGCGCCTGCGTCGCGAGCACATGCTCGACCTCGGAGGTGCCGATGCCATGCGCGAGCGCGCCGAACGCCCCGTGGGTCGAGGTGTGGCTGTCGCCGCACACGATGGTGCGCCCGGGCTGCGTGAGCCCCAGCTCCGGCCCGATGACGTGCACGATGCCCTGCTCGGCCGCGTCGAGCCCGTAGAGCGCCACGCCGAATTCGGCGCAGCTCTGCTCCAGGGCCCGGAGCTGCGCCTGCGCGCGGGGGTCGACGACCGCCAGGTGACGCGGCAGCGTCGGCGTCGAGTGATCCATCGTGGCGAAGGTGCGGTCGGGGCGCCGCACCCGGAGACCGCGCGCGCGGAGGCCCGAGAAGGCCTGCGGGGAGGTCACCTCGTGGACGAGGTGGAGGTCCACGTAGAGCACCGCGGGCGCGCCCTCGTCCTCGCGGACCACGTGGTCGCGCCACACCTTGTCGAAGAGGGTCGACGGGCTCACGACGCGGCCTCGCGCTCCGCGGCGCCTGCCCCGTCGAGGAGGAGGGCCTCGAGGTCCGCGTCGGAGACGGACTTGCGCCGGTCGGCGAGCGCCTTGAAGCGGGCGAAGACCCGGTCGAGGGCGGTGTCGTCGAAGGAGTAGCCCAGCTCCGCGAGGCGCGACGACAGCGCGGCGCGGCCCGAGTGCTTCCCGAGGACGAGGCGCGTCCGCGTGGCGCCGACGCTCTCGGGGCGCATGATCTCGTAGGTGGACTGGTGCTTGAGCATGCCGTCCTGGTGGATGCCCGACTCGTGCGCGAACGCGTTGGCGCCGACGATGGCCTTGTTGGCCGGCACGGCCATGCCGGTGACGGTGCTGACGAGGCGGCTGGCGCGGACGAGCTGAGTCGTGTCGATCCCGGTGCGAAGCCCGAGCCGAGCGGCGCGGGTCGCGAGGGTCATGACGATCTCCTCGAGCGACGTGTTGCCGGCCCGCTCGCCGATGCCGTTGATGGTCACCTCGGCCTGGCGCGCGCCCGCGACGAGCCCCGCCAGCGTGTTCGCGGTGGCGAGGCCGAGGTCGTCGTGGCAGTGCACCGAGAGGGTGATCGCGCCGACGCCGGGCACGTTCTCGCGGATGCCGCGGATGAGCGCGCCGAACTCGTCCGGCGTCGTGTAGCCGACGGTGTCCGGGATGTTCAGCGTGGTCGCGCCGGCGCGGATGGCGTGGGCGAGCGCCTCGTACAGGAACGGCGGATCGCTCCGTCCCGCGTCCTCCGGGCTGAACTCGACGTCCTCGCAGAGGTCCCTCGCGTACGCGACCATCCCGGCCACGCGCGCCAGCACCTCGGCGCGGGTCATCCGGAGCTTGTGCTCCATGTGCAGGTCCGACGTCGCGAGGAACGTGTGGATGCGCGGGCGGGCCGCGACCCGGACCGCCTCCCACGCTTTGTCGATGTCGCCGCGGCTGGCCCGCGCGAGACCGCAGATGATCGGCCCGCGCACCTGCTCGGCGATGGCGCGCACCGCGGCGAGGTCGTCCGGCGACGCCGCCGGGAAGCCCGCCTCGATGACGTCGACCCCGAGGCGGCCCAGCGTCTTCGCCACCTCGAGCTTCTCCGCGGAGGTCATCGTCGCGCCGGGCGACTGCTCGCCGTCGCGCAGCGTCGTGTCGAAGATGCGTACGTACCCGCCGTCGTCGGAGGTGGCCATCAGTCCACCTTCACCGGTTCGAGAAACGGCATCATCGCGCGGAGCTTCTCGCCCACCTGCTCGATGGCGTGGCCGCGCTCCTTCTCCTTCTGCGCGTCGAACCAGGGACGACCGGCCCGGTTCTCCTCGATCCAGCGGTGGGCGAACGTCCCCGCCTTGATCTCGTCGAGGAGCTTCTTCATCGTCTCCCGGGTACGTCCGTCGACGACGCGCGGGCCGGACACGTAGTCGCCGTACTCCGCCGTGTCGCTGATCGAATACCGCATGTACTTGAGGCCTCCGCGATACATGAGGTCGACGATGAGCTTCAGCTCGTGGAGGCACTCGAAGTAGGCCACCTCGGGCTGGTACCCGGCCTCGACGAGCGTCTCGAAGCCGGCCTTCACGAGCGCGCTCACGCCGCCGCAGAGCACCGCCTGCTCGCCGAAGAGGTCCGTCTCGGTCTCCTCGGAGAAGGTCGTCTCGAGGACGCCCGCGCGCGCAGCCCCGATGGCGGCGGCGTACGAGAGCGCCAGCGCGTGCGCCTTGCCGCTCGCGTCCTGGTGGACGGCGATGAGCGCGGGCACGCCCTGCCCGGCCTGGTAGGTCTCGCGGACGCGGTGCCCGGGCCCTTTGGGGGCGATCATGCTGACGTCGACGTCGGCCCGCGGCGTGATCGTACCGAAGCGGATGTTGAACCCGTGCGCGAACATGAGCGTCTTGCCGGGGCCGAGGTGCGGGGCGATCTCGGACGCGTAGAGCGCGGCCTGCGCCGTGTCCGGAACGAGGAGCATCACGACGTCGGCCCACGCCACGGCCTCCGCCACCGGCGCCACCTTGAGGCCGGCCGCCTTCGCCTTCGCCACGCTCTTGCTCGAGGCGGGGAGGCCGACGCGCACGTCGACCCCGCTCTCCTGGAGGTTCAGGGCGTGGGCGTGCCCCTGCGAGCCGTAGCCGAGGACGGCCACCTTCTTCTGGCGGATGAGGGAGAGGTCGCAGTCCTTGTCGTAGAAGATCGTCGCCATCGGTCGGTCCTTTCCTTCACGCAGCCTTCACGTCGTCGTCCGGAGTCGTCGGCCCGAGCGGGACGCGTCCCGCGTCGGTCGCCTCCGCGCTCCGCAGCATCGCCACCGCGCCCGTCCTCACCATCTCGACGACCCCGAAGGGCCGAAGCACGTCGACGAGGCCGTCGATCTTCTCGGCGTTCCCGGTGATCTCCGCCACGAGCGCCTCCGGTCCCACGTCGACGACCCGGGCCCGGAACACCTCGCACAGCTTCATCACCTCGCCGCGCGTCGCCGCGTCGGCCTTGACCTTCACGAGCGCGAGCTCGCGCACCAGCGTCGCGGCGCGCGTCGTGTCCTCCACCCAGAGCACGTTCACGAGCTTGTAGAGGTTCGCCTCGATGCGGGCCGCCGCGTCCTCGTCCGCCTCGACGACGATCGTCATGCGCGACGTCCCCGGGCGCTCGGTGCGTCCCACCGTGAGCGACACGATGTTGTAGTTGCGCCGCCGGAGGAGCGACGTGATCCGGTTGAGGACGCCGGGGAGGTCCTCCACGTAGGCGATGAACGTGCGGTACGCGCTGCCGGGAGGGAGGCTCATGAGTCGGCGGTCTCCGACGCGCTCGTAGGCGCGAAGTGAGCCCGTGCTATCTGCACGGGCTCCACCAACGGGTTGGGCCGGCGGATCATGTCGTGCAGGTCGGCCCCCGCCGGGACCATGGGGTAGACGCTGTCTTCCTGCTCGACGCGGAAGTCGATGACGACGGTCTCCTTCGACGCGCGTGCCGCGGCGACGACGCCCGCGATCTGCTCGCGCTCGGTCACCCGCAGGCCGACGAGCCCGTGCGCCTCGGCGAGCTTCACGAAGTCCGGGCTTCGCATCGGCGTCGCCGAGTAGCGCCCGCCGTAGAAGAACTGCTGCCACTGCCGCACCATGCCCAGGTAGCCGTTGTTGATGACGGCGACGTGGAGCTTGAGCCCCTCCTGCGCGATGGTGGAGAGCTCGGCGGCCGTCAT
>JBEKGQ010000411.1:0-6561 GCA_050012715.1 Polyangiaceae bacterium | reverse complement strand
AGCGCCGCGGCGAGACCGCCGATGGCCGCGCCAGGGGCGGGCATCGGAGGCATGAACAGCGCGTCGGCCTGGACCGGCGGCGGCGGGGCGGATTGCGTACGCACCGCCGACTGGGACGGCTGCGGCGGTCGCGGCGCCATCGGCGCCGTGGGGGCTCGCGGCGCTTGCGGCGCCTGCGCCACCTGCGGGGCTCGCGGCGCGATGGGGATCACCGGAGCCATCGCGACCGGGGGCTTCGGCGGCAGGATCGACGGTGATTTGGCGCGGAGCATGGCCTCGACGAGGGTGAGCACCTCGGGGAGCTGCGACGCGTGCTGCCACTGCGGCGCGCCGGGGGGCGCGACGAACGCGTCCTTCGCGACGTTGCCGTCAGCGATGGCGCGCGCCAGGGATTCGGTGGTGTACGGCCCGACGGGCTGACCCTCGGGCTGCCAGACGTAGAGATCGTGCATGATGGTCACCTGGGGGTTGTCGGGTCAGACGAGGTGGACGAAGACGGCGGTCCAGAGGAGGACCAGCAGGCCCGGCACCGCACCGGCCGCCGAGAGGTACATGAGCTCACTCATCCGCTCGTTCTTCTTCTCCTCGAACCGGACCATCAGCACGCTGAAGGCGACGTTGGCGAGGTAGACGAAGTACGTGGCGACCATGAGCCGGTCGAAGAACGTGAGCTCGCCCTGCGCCGGCAGCGACGTGACCTGCCCCACGTGGAACATGACGAGCGACATCAGACCGCCGGTAGCGGTCCCGAGCCGCCCGGCCGCGCTCTTGGGCTTGAGCAGCAGCGTGAACGCGGCGACGAACATCATGATGAAGACGGGTACGCACGTCTTGAAGAAGGCCATCATCGGGGGACGGTCGGCCTGCAGGTAGAGGTGCACCTGCGAGACGCCCGCATCGTCCTTCGTCGCGAGGGCGATGCTCTTCTCGCGATCGACGTCCCAGCCCGGCAGCTTGATCCTCGGGCTGATGCTCGTGTTGGCGGTGTCGACCTTGTAGACGATCTGTTCGGGGTCGCCCTTGTCCTGGAGGACGATGGGGAGCAGGTGACTGTCGAACGGGTACGCCGAGAGATCGAGCTCCGCCGCGAGCTCCGCCTTGATGCGGTACTCCTTGTGGAGCGGCTCGTCTTTGAGCTTCTCGGGCTTGCCCACGATCTTGCCGTTCGCGACGTCGAGCTCGGGCTTGCAGGGCTCGGAGTCGCAGGTGACGGTGACGTCGAACTCGGCGTTGTACGAGCCGTTGGCCAGGTCGAACTTGTTGAGCTCGCGAAGGACGATCGCGAGGGTCATCGTCACGGGGGGGTGAGCTGGAGGCAGCGTGTCGTCGTCCTCGGCGGCCGCGGGCGGCTTCGCCTCCGGGACGGGAGCCGGTTCGGTCGGCTGCGTCTCCGCGGCGGGAGGCGGTTCGGCGACCTTGGGGTGGGTGGGGCCCTTTGCTAGTGCCCCCCGAGTCGCCAGTCCTGAAGTGAGCAGGACGGCAACGATTACGAGCAAGTAGCGCGAGAGTGTGCGCATGGAACTCCTTTCCCCACACAGGGGGTGCGTGCACTCTTACGCGTTCCGCGGACGCAGCTTCCCTCCCACCTGTCTGTTCAGACAGTGCCGCGTTGCGTCGCTCCTCGATGGCCTCAGACGCCGAGCCGCGATGCGATCTCGCTCGCCGGCATCGCCCCGCTGAGGCGCTGCGACTCCTTGCCGTCGCGAAACACGATCATCGTCGGGATGCTCCGGATCCCGAAGCGCGCGGCGACGTCGGGCAGCGCCTCGGTGTCGACCTTCGCGACGACGACCTGTCCGGCGCGCTGCCCCGCGAGCTTCTCGAGCTCGGGCGCGACGGTACGGCACGGCCCACACCACGCCGCCCAGAAGTCGACGAGGACCGGTGACGGCGATTCGCGCACCAGCTCGTCGAAGTCGCTCGCGCTACCCAGCGCGATCGGATGATGCGACGGGAGCAGCGGCGCCTTGCAGGCCGCGCACTTCGCGCGATCGCGCATCCGCGCGGCAGGCAGACGGTTGGGCTTGGAACAGGAGGAACACGCAACGATCACCACGGCCTCACTTTCCTGGGGAACATGAGGCCGCGATCCGCGGCGTCAACCGGTCGTGACGGCTACTGGCACTTGGCCTTGCAGGCCTTGCCGCTGACGGCCTTCTTCGCGCAGGCCGCGAACCCGCCGGCGAGCTTCTTCGGCTTTCCACTCGGCGGCATGCTGGCGTTGGCGATGCAGCCGCCGGCCGCGGTCGTGCACGCGTGCACGCCGTCGAGCATCGACTGGCAGTCGGTGTTCTTGCCGCAGGCGGCCTCCGCCTTGGCGCACGTCTTGTCGATGCACTTGCCGCAGTCCGTGTCGCTGAGCGCGGGGGGCGGAGGAGGCGCGGCGGCCGTGGCGCTCGCCGCCGGGGCGGCCGAGCTGCTCGAGTCGTCCCCCGCGGAGGACGACGCCGGCGAGGCGCTCGAAGCGCCCTTGTCCGTCGTCGCCGTCGTATCGCCGCCGTCGGCGTTGGAAGAAGACTCGTCGGCCGGCGTCTCCGGCGGCTTGCCGCCACCGCAGGCGAGCCAGGCGAACGGAACAGCGACGGCGAGGACGAGGGCGGAGAGGGAGATGCTGTGGACGCGGCTCATGGGAGGCCAACTCGTACCGCGAAACGGCCGCGATTCAAAGCACGGCCTTCGGGTGAGACTCCAGAAAGCCGGGCGGCGTGGGGGGAGCCGGTACGGGGTGTAACGTTCCACCGCCCGCGTCGATCCCAGCCATGGCGGACACCCCGAGCTAGGGCTCGATGCGGAAGGCGTCCGTCTCGGGCGGCCCGTCGACGACGAAATCGTCGTACTCCTCGCCCACCTCCATGTCGCCCTCGGGGAAGTGGACGACGACGCGGCGTTTCAGCGGGAGGCCCGTGCGCGCGTCCAGCCAGAGCGTCTCATCGGCCGCCTTCTGGTGATCGACGTAGAGGAGCCACGTCCACGCTTCGGTCGCGGCGCCACCAGCCATCCCGGGTGAGCGCTCCCCGGCGAGGTGCTGGGGGCCGACCATCTCGAGGTGGCGGCGCGCGGTCCCGTCGATGGAGTCCGGGGTCTCGCCCGAGGCGAGGCGGGCGACGTCGTGGGTCAGCCCGCGGCGCACGAATTCGACCGCGGTACCGTCGCGCAGCGCGGGGGGCGTGTCCATGTCGAAGACGTGCCCCCGCGGTCCGCCACGCATATGCGTACCGTCTGACGTGAAGAGGACGTCGACGTCCTTGCCGCCGAAAGCGCCCTGGAAGACGAAACGCAAGCGCCCGCCTTCGCCGCCGAGGACCGTCCCCTCGAAGTGGCTCTGGATGCGGCCCGACGTGGCCAGGCGGGCGTGAAAGCGGAAGGTGCGGGCCGACGAGAGACGCTGCTCGAGGGCGTCGAGCGCGGACGCGGGCGCGGGCGCGAGCGTGGATGCGGGCGCGGGCGTGGATGCGGGCGTGGGCGCGCACGCCGCGGCCACGGCGACCAGGCAGAGCGGAGCGGCCCCGCGCTTCACGACGATCTCGCGATGGCGCCGAGCGCGTCGTAGGCCGCGTACTTGAACATCTCGGAGAGGGTCGGATAGTTGAAGACCATCTCGATGAAGGCGTCGATGGTGCCCCCGAGGAGCATCACCGCCTGGCCGAGGTGCACGAGCTCCGTCGCGCGTTCGCCGATGCAGTGGCAGCCGAGGAGCGTGCGCCTCTTCTTGTCGACGACGAGCTTGATGACGCCGTCCTTGTCGCCCACGATCTTGCCGCGCGCGTTGTCCCGGTAGAAGGCGCGGCCGACGACGGACTCGAGCCCCTTCTGCTTCGCCTCCTCCTCCGTGAAGCCGATGCAGCTCACTTCGGGGATCGTGTAGATGCCGAACGGCTGGAGGTGGGAGACCTGCCGCTTGTAGGTGAAGCCGAACGCGTGGCACACCGCGACGCGCGCCTGCTCCATCGACGTCGAGGCGAGCGCGGGGAAGCCGATGACGTCGCCCGCGGCGTAGACGCTCGGCACGGTCGTCCGGTAGTCGCCGTCGACCGTCACGTAGCCGCGCTTGTCGACCTCGACGCCGATCGCCTCGAGGCCCAGGCCCGCGGTCGCCCCCGAACGGCCGCTCGAGGCGAGCACCTTGTCCGCGGGGATCTCGAGGCCGCTCGCGAGGGTGGTCACGATCCCACGGCCCTCCACGCGGCGGACGCTCTGGGTCGTCTGCCCGAGGTGAAAGTCGACGCCGAGCGCCTGCATCGCGCCCCGAAGCCGGTCGACGATCTCGGCGTCGAGGAAGGGGAGGAGCCGCGGGCGCCCTTCGACGAGCGTCACCTTCACGTGCATCGCGGCGAACATCGACGCGTACTCGACGCCGATGACGCCCCCGCCCACGATGAGCATCGTCTTCGGGAGGCGATCGATCTGGAGGATGGTGTCGGAGTCGTCGACGTCCTCGTCCTCGAAGGGAATGTCGGGCGGGTGATGCGGCCGCGAGCCGGTGGCGACGAGGAACACCTCGCTCGAGAGGCGCCGCGGCGCGCCGCCGCCGCCGGTGACCTCGATGGTGTGAGGGTCGATCCAGCGCGCCGTCCCGCGGAGGAGCGGCACGCCGTGGCGCTCGAGGTTCCAGTGGATGCGCGCCACCTCGAGGTCGCGCACGGCGTCCTTGCGCGAGAGGAGGCGCGGCACGGCGGTGTCGGTCTTCAGCTCGACGTTCAGGCCGTAGAGCTCGCGCTGGCGAAAGCCGGACAGGAAGAGCGCGGTCTCGCGCAGCGTCTTGCTCGGGAGGGTTCCGGTGTGGACGGCGGCCCCACCCGGCTCCTCGCCGCTCTCGACGCAGGCGACCCGCTTGCCGAAATAAGCGGCCTGCGCCGCCCCCTTCTCGCCCGCGGGGCCGACACCGACGACGACGAGGTCGTAGTCGAAGGGCATCCGAGGCGAGCGTAGCGTAAGATCATCGGATGGAGCGGCGTGCCTTGCGCTACGCGCCCGCCTGGCTGGCGCTGGCCTTCGCTGGCACCGCCCTCGGCAGCGCCTGCAGCGCCTCGTCGAGCAAGGGCCAGCCCGGCGCGGGGGACGGCGGGACGTCGAGCGGTGGCCCCGAGGGCGGCGGGTCGAGCAGCAGCGGGGCGAGCTCCGGCGGAAGCACCAGCAGCGGCGGGAGCGGAAGCACCGGCGGCAGCAGCAGCACGGGCTCGAGCGGCGGGAGCGGCAGCGGCAGCACGAGCAGCGGCGGGGATGGGGGCATCGTCCTCCCCAGCGGTCGCAGCTTCCCGGACACGTACTCGACCATCGCCATCCTCACCGACCAGCTGCCGAGCGGCATGCCAGCGGCGCAGCAGCAGTTCGCCGCCACCCACTACGTCGGCACCGAGAAGCAGCTCCTGCCGGACACCCAGGCGCTCCGCGCCATCAACCCGAACTTCCTCGTTCTCCACTATCACCTGGCGATGTGGCAATCGGTGGCGGACTTCATCACCGACGGGACCTCGTGGGGCAACGACCTGCCGACGGTCACGCAGAACGAGACGTGGTTCTGGCACAACACCACGAGCGACGGGATGAGCGGGCGCGTGACCGCTCCCGACGGCAAGTACCTGATGGACATCACGGTGTCGGGCTTTCAGCAGTACTGGGTGCAGTCGCTCGAGCAGCAGGTGGCGGCCGGCGAGTACGACGGCATCATGTTCGACTCGGCCTCGCCGTCGCTCCTCCAGGGGTGGTGCGGCGGAACGGGGACCGGCCAGGACCCGCGCCTCGCGGGGACGGCGGCGAAGGACACGCCGTTCGCGGAGCTCGGCAACGTGACCTGGATTTCGGCCTGGCAGACCTGGATCACCGCGCTCGACGGAGCCCTCGCCGCCAAGGGCATCCCGCTCATCCCGAACGACGGCGCGTTCATCACGGGGTGGGACGACACGAACTACGCGCTCAGCGCGGGCGTCTTCTCGGAGGGCTTCGGCGATCCGACGTTCGCCGAGAGCGACTGGCAGGCGGCGACGAACGAGCTCCTGTCGCTGTCGGCGGCCGGCAAGATCATGATCCTGCAGAACTACCTCGCGACGCCCGACGACGTGGCGACGCGCATGTACTACCTGGGCAACTACCTCCTCGTGAAGGGTCACAACACGTACCTCGACTACTTCGACTCGAACGGACCGCTCGAGTGGTATCCCGAGTGGGCCATCGATCTCGGCGCGCCGACCACCGCGACGACGATGCAGGTGTCCGACCTGCTGACCGGGGGCGTCTACCGGCGCGACTTCGAGATGGGCAGCGTGCTCGTGAACCCCTCGGGCGCGCCCGTCACCGTGGCGCTCGCGGGGCAACAGGTCGTCCCGAGCGGGGGCGGTCAGGTGCCGACGGCCGGGACCGCACCGGGCACCCTCACGACGAACGCGGTGACGTCGGTCACGGTTGGCGCGACCTCGGCCGAGGTCGTCCTGCACTGAGCCTCAGAACTGGACCGCGGCGGGATACGTGCTGTCGGGCGTCGCGCCGTCCGCAGCCTCGGTGCCGAGGACGCCGTTGCCCCAGCAATAGAGTGTGTTCCCGCTCCGAGCGCAGACGCCCTCGGCT
>JBEKGQ010000410.1:0-6562 GCA_050012715.1 Polyangiaceae bacterium | reverse complement strand
GGCTCCACGTGCGCTGGCTCGACCCGGCGTCGGCGGCGGGCGCCGCCGCGTGGTCTCCCTCCCGCGGCAGCGCCGGCGCGGCGCCGCTGGCGGCGGTGGGCTGGTCGTCGAGCGGCGCGAGGTCGAAGACGGTGGGCGCCCCGCCCGCGGTGACGAGCACCGACGCGGTGCGGGTCTTCTTGCCGGGGGCGCTCATGACGATGGTGTGCGGGCCGGGGTCGACCGGGACGGGGACGCCCCACTGGGCCGGCCCCATCGGCGTCGTGTCGCGCGTCAGCTCGAGGCCGGCGACGTCGGCCCCGGGCGCGACGTGGATGACGAGCCTCGCGAGCCGCGGCTCGAGGATGGCGGCGCGCTGGTGGGCGGCGGCGGCGCGCTTGTCCCCCAGGCGGGTCGCCAGGTCCTCCGCCTCGCGAAACTGCGCCCACGCGCTCGCCGTGCGCTCGACGCGCTCCCAGCAGTCGGCGAGGTAGAGCATCACGCCGATGCCGCTGTCGAGACGCAGGCTCTCGGCGAACTTGGGGCAGGCCTCGGCGTACTTGCCGGCGGCCTCCAGCCGCTGCGCCTCGCCGAAGAGCGCCTCCGCGGCGGCCGGATCGGCGGTGGCCTGCGCCGCCGCGGGTCGGCTCGGCGTGAGCGCGGCGAGCGCGAGCCCGAGGAGCCAGGGGCGGCGCCGGAGGCTCACTTGCGCCCTCCGAAGTCGGCCGGGCCGGGCTTGTCCGGCAGCGCCGCGGCCGGGGCCGCGGGGGCAGGATGCGGCGCGGTGGCGGTGGCGGTCGCGCCGGAGCTCGTCGGGCGACCGCCGGTGGGCCGCGCGCCGTTCGGCACCACGGTCGCGGTGGACGTCGCGGTCGCGGTCGCCGGAGGCGCCGCCGCCGGTGCGGTCGCCGTCGTCATCGCCGTCACGTCCGGCGTCGATGACGGCGCGGGCGGGAGCATCGGCGCCGCCGCCGGGGGCGCCGTCAGCGCCGTGGCCGCCGCCAGCGGCGGCGTCGCCGGAGAGCCGCGCGTGAGCACGATGGCCGCCGCGACGCCGCCCACGAGGACCACGCCCGCGATGGCGGCCACGACGAGCCGCCGACCATGCCGCGCGGACCGCAGGACGCCGCTCGTCTGCCAGGACGGGTTGGTCTGCGGCTCCTTGACCGACGGCGGCGCGGGCTCGGGGACGCCCGCGACCTCCGGCGACATGGAGACCTCCTTGCGTCCCGCGATGACGCGGACGACGCGCTCGACCGACAGGGCCGACCGCGGCGGACCGAACGGCGCGAGCGCGACGGCGAGCTGCGCCACGTCGGGGAAGCGCTCCGCGGGATCCTTCTGCAGGCAGCGAAGCACGACCTGCTCGAGCTCGCGGGGAGCCTCCGGGCGCCGCAGCCGCAAGCTGAGCGGAGGCTCGGCGAGGATGCTGGCGATGACCTCCGGCAACGTGTCTCCGCCGAAGGGCGGCGTCGCCGTGATGAGCTCGTGGAGGATGACGCCGATCGCCCAGATGTCGGAGCGCATGTCGACGTCGCGGCTGCTCCGGAGCTGCTCGGGGGACATGTAGAGGGGCGACCCCATCTGGACCGAGCCGGTCGTGATGGCGGCGTCCTTGTCGCCGCGGACGAGCTTCGAGATGCCGAAGTCGAGCACCTTGACCACCGACGAGCCGTCGGCGCGGCGCGCGAGGAAGAGGTTCGCCGGCTTGAGGTCCCGGTGCACGATGCCCGCGGCGTGGGCCTCGGCCAGCGCCTCGAGCGCCTGGAGGATGTAGTCGACGACCTTCTCGACCGGGAGCGCCTGCTTCGTCTCGAGCATCTGCTCGAGGTCGTGGCCCTCCAGGTACTCCATGACGATGTAGGGCGCGCCGTCCTTCATCTTGGCGACGTCGATGACGCGGGCGACGTGCTCGCTCGAGATCCTCGCCGCGGCCCTCGCCTCGCGGGCGAAGCGCGCGACGGCCTCGGCGTTCTTCGACACCGACGGGAGCAGGAACTTGATCGCGACGCGCTGATCCAGGTGCAGGTGGGTCGCCACGACGACGACGCCCATGCCGCCCGCGCCGAGGATTTTCTCGACACGGTACTTGTCGTCGAGGATGTCGCCCGGGTTCACCGGCGAGGTCTGGACGACGACGCTCACGGGCACTTCTCCTTGGCGGTTCCGCTCGCCCCGCCGAGCGCGCCTCCCGCGCCCGGCGCCCCGAAGGTGAAGCTCGAGCCGGAGGCGGTCAAGGTGCCGGCCCCCCCCTGGTAGTAGGAGCAGGACCACCCGCCGGCGCCGCCGCCGCCCTGCCCGCCGGTCCCCCCGGAGCCGCCCGATCCGCCGGGGGCGCCCCCGTCCATCGTCACCGGGTTCGACGTGGCGGTGCAGCCGCTCGCGCAGAGCAGGCTCCCGGGGACGCTCGTCCCGCAGCTGCCCGCGCTCGCGCCGGGCTGTCCGGCGCTGCCGGCGCCTCCGTCCCCGCCGGGACCGCCGGCGCCGCCTGCGCCGCCCGCGCCGGCGGTGAGGGTCGTGTCGTTGCACGTGATCTGCGCGTCCCACACGTAGAGGACGATGCTGCTGCCGCCGCCGGCGCCGGGCGCGCCCGGGCCGCCTCCCGCGCCTCCGCATCCGGAGAGACCGCTCGCGCCGCACGTCTTGTTCGTCGCCACCGCGACGCAGTTGCCGCCGGAGCAGCCCGGCGTGACGCAGCTCGCGCAGACGCCGGCGCCGCCGTCCGCCCCGGCGTTGCCAGCGGCCCCGCCCGCGCCGGTCGTCCCGGCTCCCGCGGTGTAGCCCGCCGCGGAGAAGGAGCCCCCGGTGGAGCCGGTGCCCGTCGGTCCCGCGGCGCCGCCGCCGCCGTTGCCCCCGGCGCACGTCCCCACCGCCGCCGCACCGGCGGGCCCGGTGCTGCCGTTCGCGCCCTGCCCTCCCGCCGAGATCAGGACGACCACGTCGTCGAGCACGAGCGACGTCGTCGCCCCGGTGGCGACGATGCCGTAGATCGACTCGCCGGGCTGGACGGAGGCCTCGGCCTTGCTCGTGATGGTCATGGTCTCGAGCGTCGCGGTGCCACCGAGCGAGGTGGCGGTGACGGTGACGTTCGATGCGGGCGGCGCGGTGATGGTCACCGCCGTCGGCGCGCTCCCGGTGCAGATGGGAGCCCACACGCCGGCGCTCTCGGTCCAGCCGCCCTGGAGGGTGATGCCGGCGTACAGGCTGATGGACTCGTCGTACGTCCCGGCCGCGACGTACACCGTGGTGGCCCCGCGCGCGTTCGCCCGGTCGAGGCCGAGCTGCACGCCGCCGCACGGCGTGGCGAGCGAGCCGCAGCTCGCCCCCGCGTCGCTGCCGCCGGGGACGACGAAGACCCCGGTGGTCGGGTCGACGACCTGGCTCGGGCATCCGCCGGCGTCGGTTGCATCGCTGGCGGCATCGGAGGCGCCCCCGGCGTCGAGCACGTCGGCGAGGCCCGTGTCGGTCGGACCGGCTTCGGCGGGGGCCTCCTCGGGCGCGTCGGTCGTCCCGTCGGGTCCGGCGGCGCCGGCGTCGGAGGCATCCTCGGCGTCCGGGCCCATCGTGGCGTCCGGGCCGCTCTCCGCGCTCGCGTCGCCGGCGGTCGAGTCGCCCGTGCTGGAGTCCCCGGCGGTCGAGTCCGCCGCGCTCGCGTCGCTCACCGTCGCGTCGGTCGCGGAGCCGTCCCCGGTCGCGCCGTCGTTCACCATGTCCACCGCGCCGTCCGCGAAGGCGCTCTCGGTCGTCCCGGCCGCGCTCGCGTCGGTGTCGAGGATGCCGTCCTTCACGCCGACGATCGAGGCGCAAGCGCCGAGCGCCACCCCGAGCGCGACGTGCGTCGCGACCAAGGCGAGGATGGGGCGGAGAGCTCGGGGCATTCGCTCGATGTCGACCGACAAGGATGCAGGAGCATGCCAGAGCCTGCAACAAACTCTCTACAAGCGCCGGGCGCTCACACCCCCCGACCCTGTGCGCATGCGGATAGGGCGAGCCTCAGTGGCGCAGGTTCACGACCCGACCGGGCCGCTCTTCGCTGCTCACGCGCGGCCCGCTCTCCACCGCGCGATTGGGCTTGTACGAGTGCTCCTCCGCCGGGAACGCCCCGCTCTGCACCTCGTCGACGTAGCGCCGGGTGGCGGCCACGATGGCGTCGCCCAGTTGCGCGTACGCTTTCGCGAACTTGGGCGAGTGCCCGCGCCCCATCCCCAGGAGATCCGTGCACACGAGGACCTGACCGTCGCAGCTCGGGCCGGCGCCGATGCCGATCGTCGGGACGCCGACCGCGGCCGTCACCTGCGCCGCCAGATCGGGCGGGATGGCCTCGAGCACGATCGCGTAGGCGCCCGCTTCCTCGAGCGCCTTCGCGTCGGCGATGACCTTCGCCTCGGCGCCGTCACCCCGGCCCTGCACCTTGAAGCCGCCGAGCGCGTGCACGCTCTGCGGCATGAGCCCGACGTGGCCCATCACCGGGACGCCGGCGCGGACGATCCGCCACACGTGCTCGGCGAAGTCCTCGCCGCCCTCGAGCTTCACGCTCTCGCACGCGCCGTCCTTCACGAGCTTGCCCGCGCTCTCGACCGCCTGCGTCGACGAGACCTGGTAGCTCATGAACGGCATGTCCGCGACGACGTGGGCCCGCCCGCACGCCCGGGCGACGGCGCGCGAGTGGTAGGCGATCTCGTCGAGCGTCACCGGCAGGGTGTTGGCCATCCCCTGGACGACCATGCCCAGGGAGTCGCCCACGAGGAGGAGATCGGCCCCGGCCTCGTCGAGCAGCCTCGCCATGGTGAAGTCGTACGCGGTGACCATGGCCAGCGCGGGGCCTCCCTTGCGGGCGCGGACGTCGGGGGCGGTGACCTTCTTGGGCGCAGCGGTGCCGCGACCGATGGGGGTGGAGTACATGAGGGGCCTCGGGTCGCAGCCGGTGGTGCCTCGCGGGGCGAATGCCTCCACGGGCCCGGTCTGCGCCTACGGAGAAGCTAGCGTCCGCCAGGGGCGCCGGCAAGGGGGGCGCAACCCCTCGACAAGATGCTAGGTTGCGCGGCGTGGCGCCAAGCAACCATAGTGCCGCGACTGGACCGTGGTGGACGGTCGCGGCCCTGTCGATGGCCCTGTCCGCTTGCGAGGGCGCGCCGGCGGCGGGGACGCTCAAGGAGTGGACGCCCGGGGATCACCACTCGAACGACGACAACAAGGCCTCGGGGCAGCAGGCCACGCAAGCGCCCCGTCAAGGCGCGGGGAGCGACGTGCCCCAGCTCGTCGACCTCACGTGGCGTCAGCAATGCACCACCTGCCACGGACCGACCGGTCACGGCGACGGCCAGATGGGCCCGATGCTGCGCGCGCCGGATCTCACCTCGACCGAGCTGCAGGCGAAGCTGACCGACCAGGAGATGGCGGCCATCATCAAGGGCGGCAAGGACAAGATGCCCGCCTTCAACCTGCCCGATCCCGTGCTCCAGGGCATGGTCGCGCGCATCCGGCAGATGCGGGGGCGGTGAGCGGTGGACCGCAAGCGCCTCGCCCGCATGCTCGCGTTGTCGGCAGTCCTGCTCATCGGGCTCTACTTCGCGCGCGAGTGGCCCAAGGACCAGACCGTGCACTACGTGCTGGGCGACTCCGCGCCCCGGGTCGAGGAGGTGGACGCCCGCTGGGCCCCGGGCATCGCCGCGACGGCAGACTGGACGCGGGAGGCGAGCTTCCGGTACCCACCGGGGAAGGCGCCTCGCGTCGTGACGCACGAGCCGCGCCTGCCCGACGGGGACTACACGGTGGAGATCGAGATCGTCGCCAGCGCCGCCAACGGGACCGGGGACACGCCCCAGCAAAAGAACGAAGTGGTCGTGCGCAAGCACGTCGTCCTCCACGGCGGGGCGACGTCCATCGAGCTCGCCGACGCGGTGCCCCGATGAGCGAGCACGACGAGGCCGGCAAGCCGGTCGACGAGGAGGAGCACATCGAGGCCGAGACGCGCGCGGTCGGGCCGTCGGCGTCGAGCGTGGGCATCCAGGTGATGGTGCTCTCGGGCAGCGCCAAGGGGACGACGAAGGCCCTCGGCGAGCGGCTCCGCATCGGCAAGGCGCCGGACAACGACCTCGTGCTGTCGGACGACACGGTGTCGCGCGCCCACTGCGAGCTCACGCGCATCGACGCGGGCGTGCGCGTGCGCGACCTCGGGTCGACGAACGGGACGAAGGTGGGCGGCGCGCGCATCTCGGAGGCCATCGTGCAGCCGGGAGCGGTGCTCAAGGTGGGCGAGGTCGAGATCGCGCTCCGCCCGTCGGTGCGGAACGCCGAGGTCCTGCCGAGCGACAAGAAGTGGTTCGGCGCGGCCATCGGGCAGAGCCTGGCGATGCGGACGATCTTCGGCGTCCTCGAGCGCATCGCGAAGACGGACGCGACGGTGCTCCTCGAGGGCGAGACAGGCACCGGCAAGGACGTCCTGGCGAGGGCGCTGTGGACCGAGAGCGCCCGGGCGCAGGGGCCGTTCGTCGTCGTCGACTGCGGGGCCGTCAGCTACTCGCTGCTCGAGTCGGAGCTCTTCGGGCACGAGCGCGGGGCGTTCACCGGCGCGGTGGCGGCG
>JBEKGQ010000409.1:0-6566 GCA_050012715.1 Polyangiaceae bacterium | reverse complement strand
GCAGGGGCTCGTGCGGGCGGCCGGCATCGCGGCCCGCGTGTTCGGTGGATCCCTCGTCGGCTCGGCGTTCGCGCAGCGCGTCCTCGCCCCGGCCGCCTGCACGCTCGAGGTCGACGGGACCCGGCAGCCGGGGCGCGCCTTCAGCCTGGTGCTGGCCAGCGTGCTGCCCGACGTCGGCCTCCACGTGCGCGCGACCTATCGCGCCCGCGAGAAGCCCGGCGCCTTCCACGCCGTCGCCAGCGGCTTGCCTCCGCGGGGGCTCGCGTTCGAGTTCCCGCGCGTGCTCGCCGGCCGCCCGATGCAGGGCGAAGCCGGCGTCGACGCCGTGGCGACCTCGCTTCGCGTCGTCTTCGACGAAGCGGCGTCCTACGTGCTCGACGGGGACCTCGTCGACGCGCGCGTGGTCCGCGTCGAGACGGGGCCCACGCTCCGGCTCATCGTGCCGTGACGTGCATCGCCTGGCCCAGCACGTACCGCGCGTCGCCCGCCGACTTCTCCTGATCCACCGCGACGAGGACGTCGAACACGGGACCCCACGGCGAGGCGTCCGACTCCGCCCCGAACGCGACGTACTTGAGCGGGCACTTCGCGCGCTCGTCGGCCAGGGACCGCGCGAGCGTGGCCGCCGCGTGGTCGCCGCCGATCTCGCGGGGCCCTCCCGGCGCGGCCACGCGGAGGGTGCCGTTCGGCTGCAGGAACACCGCCAGGTGGCAGCCCGCGACCGCCGGCGCCCCGTCGCGCTTCGCCCGCAGCTCGACCGCGCGCATCGCCCCCGATGCATCGAGCGACTGCACGTGAACGTCCGCCGCGTGCACCGCCCACGCGGCGCGAAGGAGATCCCCGATGGGGACGCCCCTCGAGACCTGGAGCGTCACCACGTCCCCCGCCTTGTGCGGTCCGAGCGCCTTCTGCAACGCCGGCCACGTGAGGCCCTCTTCGATCCCGTCGAACGGCACGGACTGCCCGTGGACGACCGCCACGCGCGGATCGCGAAGCTCGACGTCGGGCTGTCCGGTCACGGGGAGCGGCGGGGCCGCCGCCCGCGGCGCGGGCTCGGGCGGCGGCTGCCACGCCGAGGGCGCTTGCACCGCGGGCGCACACGCCGCCGCGGCCGTGGCGACGACGCCGGCCAGACAGCCGAGAACGGGCGGGCGCGTCACGGCGGCGACGTTACCGCAGTTGTGCGCTTGCTGCAGCAGCGGAACCCCGCCTCGTACGTGCGGAACGTCCCCGGATGCGCGGCGTTCGTGAACTCGCAGCTCGGGTGCGGGTCCTTGTAGCAACCCGCCCAGTAGCAGCCCTTGAGCACGTGGTCGTAGCCCGGACGCGACGAGGGCGTCGAGCGACGCACCCACTCGGCGACGTTCCCCGTCAGGTCCGCCACCCCCTCCTCCGAGACGCACTCGGCGCGGGCCCCGCTCATGTCCGCCTGGAAGAGACGCGTCGCCTCGTCGAGCGCCGGGTCCCGCGGCCACTTCGCGAGCGCCTTCCAGTGCACGAGGATCCAGCCCTTGTCGTCGTTGCACACGTCCTCGCGGTAGTCGTTGCCGTAGGGGTAACGCCGGCCGTGCGGCCCCTCGCACGCGCGCACCCACTCGTCCTGCGTGCAGAGGCGCTTGCCGCGCTCCATGCACCAGGCCTCGCCGTCGTAGGCCGTCACGAGCGCCAGGGGCAGCTCTCCCTTCGCGTTCGGCGCCTCGTAGCGATCGATGCAGTAGCCCCCGATCGGGACCATGTCGTCGGGGCAGCCATCGACGACGCGCGGCGCCGCCGCCGTCGGCGCAGGCGGAACGGAGTCGACGTCCGCCCCGCGCGCCTCGCTGGTCTCCCCGGCGCTCGTGACGAGCGGCTCCACCGGGATCGCGCCCGACGGCGGCACCACGGCCGTGACGGCTCCGCCGCACCCGGTCAGGAATGCGAGCGCGAGGGCTCTCCTCACGCCGCCTCCAGCCGCACGACCTCGTCTGCGACCGCGAGCGGCTCGGGCCGATGGGTCACGATGACGACGGTCCGCAGGCCGCGCAGGTGCACGATGGCGTCGAGCACGCGCCGCTGCGCGTCGGCGTCGAGCCCGCTCGTCGGCTCGTCGAGGAGGAGCACCGGTTGCCGCGTCGCGATGGCGCGGGCGAGGGCGATCCATTGCCGCTCCCCACCCGAGACGGCGCGTCCCCCCGCGCCGAGGCGCGCGCCGTCGAGCTCGCCGACCAGGTGGGAGGCCCCGATGGGCTCGAGGGAGGCGCGCGCATCCGCGTCCGGTGCGCCGAGCGAAACGTTGGCGTCGAGGGTGTCGGCGAGCAGGGGCGCGTCCTGCGGCACCCACGCGAAGGGGCGCGAGGCGGGGCCGGCGGGCGCCTCGTCGAGGACCGCGCCGTCGAAGAGGATCTCGCCGCCGCTCGCGCGATCGAGGCCGAGCAGGGTACGGAGGAGCGTGGTCTTGCCGATGCCGGTCGCGCCGGCGATGGCGACGATGGATCCCGGCGCGACGCGCAGCGAGAGCGGGCGGCAGGCTCCGTGCGCCAGGGTCAGGCCGCGAAGCTCCAGCGTGCCCTGCGGCCAGTCGTGCTCGCGAGGCGCGGCCGCGGGCGCCGCGTCCTGCCCGATGACGCGGCTCAGCGCGGCGTAGGCGGCATCGGCGCGCGTCAGCGCGAGGCGCGACTCGGCCAGCTCGCGGAGGGGGCGGTAGGCGAGAAAGAACGCGATCGCGAACGCGAGCAATGTCTCGCCGCTCGCCACCGCGCCGAGCCATCCCGCGCGCGACGCCGCGACCGCCAGCACCAGCGCCGCCGCCCCGAGCGCCTCGTTCGCGCTGCTCAGCCCCGTCGCCCGCGCCTCGAGCCGTGCTGCACCGCGCGATAGCGCCTCTCCCAGTCGCGCGACGGTGGCCCTCGCCTTCGCCTCGGCGCCGTAGCTCACCCAGAGATCCGCATGACGCACCGCCTCGTCGGCGGCCTCCAGCAGCGCGACACGCTCCCTCGCCCCCGCCGCCGTCGCCCTCTGGTAGCTCGCGCGAACGCGACCGAGCAGCGCACCGAAGCCGCCGAGGACGACCGCCGCCACGGCGGCCATACGCGGCGACACCACGACGAGGATCACCGCGAGCGGAACGAGCTGAGCCACCGCCCGTGCTCCGCCCAGGAAGCCAAGCTTCAGCCCGACCTCGACCTCGTGGACCCGCTCCGTCAGCGCCGCGACGGCGTGTGCCGGGGGCGACTGGCCCGGCTGACCATGATCGTCTTGTCGCGGACGGCGCAAGCGGTGAACAGCCAGCAGCGAATCGAGGAGGGCCAGCCGCAGAGAGCCGCCTACCTCGCCCGCCACGCGTCCCTGAACGTACGTGGCGTAGACCCCGGCAACTCCCTTGGCGACCACGACGCCGAGGCCGATGGCGGCGAGCAGGAAAGCCCGGTCGGCGAGCGAAGCTCCGTCGCCCGGGGGACTGGATCGACCGTCCCGCAATCCCCAGGCTCGGGCCAGCGCCACCGCGAGCCCCCCGGCCACGAGCGCCATCAGCGCATGGCCGACGGCGTGCATCGTGGAGGCGAGGAGGAATCGAATGAGGACCGGCGGAGGTCGCAGTACCCGCCGGAGCTCCGAGGCGTAGTATCGAAGGATGGAGGGCGCTTTCATCGCGTGCAGCACAACGTCGGCGTGCACACTATCTCACGACGACCCCCGGGGAATGACGGCTGCCGCCCCGACTGACCATCCGACGAAGGAGACTTCCACAGGAGAAGCGCCGACCCGACGATGACGAAAACGGAACCTCGTGCCTTTCGAAGTCGCAATCGCGCGGCCCCGGCGTCGCATGCGAGTCCGCGGAAGTCCATGGAGCGGCAAAAAGGTACGGAAACTGCATACCGGGCTGCGAAGGCGGAGCGTCCATCCAGGAAGAGCGCGACCTCGACCGAGCAAGACCGAGAGCAGAAAAAGCCGTCCCATCGTCCCGCCACTCACGGAGCACTGGTCATGAGCAAGAGCAAGAGCAGTGCAGCGGCGAAGTCCTCGGCCCCGGCGGACACGGGTCCGCAGTCGGCCGACGTCCCGATCGACGACGAGTTCGACGCGGAAGTTCCGCGGATCGGCGCGAGCGGCGGTGCGGCGCCCGAGATGGACCTGGTCGAGGAGGAGGTCGACCTCGACGCGCCCGCCGGCGAGAGCCCGGCGAGCGACTCCGACGCGCCCGCGCGGCCGAAGACGCCGTCCGACAAGGAAATCGAGGAGGGCGGGGGCGACTCGATGCTCGCCCGGTACTTCCGCGAGATGGCGACCCATCCGGTGATGGGGCCCGAGGAAGAGCTCGAGACCGCCATGGAGGTGGAGAGCGCCGAGGTGGAGCACTGGGTGGCGATCCTCGCGTTCCACCCCTCCGCGGACTACGCGCTCGACTCGCTGGAGAAGGACCTTCCGGTCGGCGAGGACGCCATCGACGTCCCGCAGATCGCCGAGGTTCGCAAGCTCCTCAAGACGTTCAAGAAGCAGCACAACAAGCTGACGCGCCCGCAGGAGAAGCGGTACCGCGACTGGTGCGCCGCGCTCGCGAAGGCCATCCGCCTGGCCGACAGCGACCGCCTGTGGATCGCCCACGCGGAGGACGTCGTGCGCAAGCTGGGCGACGAGCCCGACGACGCGGAGCGCGACGAGGCGCTCGACAAGGACGAGAGCGTCGACGAGGGGCAGCCGCAGGCGCCGGGCAAGCCGCACATCGCGCCGACGCTCGCCTACAAGAAGTGCCTCGACAAGATGAGCCAGGCCGCCGCGCGGTCGCGCCTCGTGAAGAACAAGTTCGTGAAGGCGAACCTGCGCCTCGTCGTGAGCATCGCGCGCCGCTACAACCGCGGGCGGCTACCGCTCATCGACCTCATCCAGGAGGGGAACATCGGTCTGATGAAGGCCGTCGAGCGGTTCGACCACACGCGCGGCTACCGCTTCTCGACGTACGCGTCGTGGTGGATCCGTCACGCGATCAGCCGCGCCCTCGCCGACAAGGGGCGCGCGGTCCGCATCCCGGTGCACATGCTCGACACGCACAACCGCATCCAGCGCGCGACGCAGGCGGTGCTCGCGCGCATGGGCCGCGAGCCGACGCTGCCCGAGCTGGAGCGCGAGACGGGCATCCCGCAGGAGAAGCTCGACAAGGTGAAGGGCTCCTGGGCGGAGACGCCGTTCTCGCTCGATCGGCCGGTCGGTGACGAGGACGGGCGCAAGTTCATCGACTTTCTCCAGGACGACAACGCGCTGTCTCCGTACGACGCCCTCGCGGGCCAGAAGTGGAACGCCGAGGTCCGCCGCCTGCTGACGACGCTGACCCCGATCGAGTCGCGCATCATCCGGTGGCGCTTCGGCCTCGACGACGAGGACGAGCTGACGCTCAAGGAAATCGGCGACAAGTACAACCTGTCGCGCGAGCGGATCCGCCAGCTCCAGGAGCAGGCGCTCGGCAAGATCCGCAAGCACATGCGGGAGTAACCCCGCCGCCGCGAGCGAGTAGAATCGGCGGGGTGAGGGGCGCCCGGCTGTCGTACACCGTCGTCGCCACCTTCGTCGGCGGCGCGGTGGTGATCGCCTGCGCGAGCCAGCGAGCCGCGACGTACACCGGCGATGCCGGCGGGAGCGACGACGGAGGGGTGGACGCGTCGCTGCTTCTGCCCGACCTGAACCCGACCCCTCCGCCCGCCCTCGGGGCGATCACGCCCTCACACGCCTTCCTCGCCCGCCACACCGAGATCCTCGTCGGCGGCTACTCGACCGCCTGGACCGCGGCCACGACCGTCGACCTCGGCCCTGGCATCGTCGTCACCAACCTGTCCGCCCCGGCACCCAGCCTCCTCGCCGTCGACTTCGGCGTCGCCGCGACGGCGACCCCGGGGCCGCGCGACGTGGTCGTACTCGACGCCGACGGGGGCTCGCTCGTCGCAAGCGGCGCGCTGACCCTCGACCCGCCCATCGCGCTGAGCTTCAGCGGGACGCTTGCCCAGGGGTCCATCGTCGTCGCGCACGTGACCGTCCTCGATCCCACGATCCCCCTCGACACTACCGCTACGACGAACCCATTCGGCGTCCCGACCTATACCAACCTCGCGCCCGAGCTGTCCGCCGGGCTCTCCGCGACCGTCCTCGCGGCTACCGCCGACACCGCGGACGTGCAGCTCTTCATCGACACCACCGCCTCCGGTGCCGGCGACTTCGACCTCGTCAGCGGACCGCCCGACGCCTCGAGCGACACCGACTTTCCCGCGCCGGCCGGCGTGAACGTCACGGCGCGCAGCGGAACCGCGTTGACGGCCGGCGCCTCCCTGAACGGCTCGGTCGACGCCGAGTACGCGACGGGGCTCTTCGTCTACACCCCGCCGTCCGCGGCCCTCGCGATCGTCGACTTCAGCGCCACCAGCGCCGCGAGCGGGGCCGACCCCGCGGTGCTGCTCCTGCCCTCGAGCGGGAGCTGGACCGACGAGCTGACCGGCGGCGGCATCGCCACGTGGCTCACGTCGTCCACGGATCCGCTCTACGCGGTCTACTTCGACGAGACCGGGACGACCGGAGCGTACACGGTCGGCCTCACTGTGACG
>JBEKGQ010000408.1:0-6610 GCA_050012715.1 Polyangiaceae bacterium | reverse complement strand
GGGCGGTCGTGTAGGCCTTCGCGCCGGTGTCGAACTCGCCCGGCGTCACGTTGCGCTCCCACCACGAGCGCTCGATGAACGGGCGGTCGGCGTCCGACTGGAGCACCTCGAAGCCGAAGGGGATCTTGAAGATGCCCATCCCGAACGTCGTCACCACGTCGGTGCTCCAGTGGGCGATGCCCTGCGCCTCGATGTTGCGCGCGATGGTGCCGGTCGCGTTGTCCGGCCCGCCCATCAGCGTCGGGTCGATCTCGAAGACCATGCGGGCCCACTCGCTCGGCTCGAGCTCGAGCTTCAGGCGCGCGCGGCGCAGGCGGAAGTAGTCGCCGTTGGTCGTGAGGCCCGGGACGCCGTTCCCCGACGCCGTGTTGAACACCGTGTCCTGCTTCGCGACGACCGCGTTCGGAGACTGGCTCGCCGGGTTCGGCGACGCCGCGGAGTTGTCGTACCACTGCCACAGCAGCTGCGGCTGCAGGTAGCCGCTGACCTTCACCCAGCGCGTCCAGCCCCACCACTTCTCGTGGTCCTCGTGCTCGCGACGGTTCCGCTCCTCTTCCTGGCGGAAGCGAAGCTCCTCCTCGGCGAGGTGGCGCTCGTAGTCGCGCTGGCGCTCCCACGTGTACGCCGACGACGGAGGCGGGAGCGGCATCAGCGTCCCTGCGCTTTGCGTCCCCGCGGCGAACGGCGCCGACGGCGGCGGGGGCGGCGCCTCGGTCAAGCGCGCGTTCGGGTTCGCCGACCAGGGTGGAGGAGGCGGCGGCGGCAGATCCGGCGGCGGCGGGGACGCGGGGGCGACGGCGGGAGGCGGCGGGGGGGGTGGAGGCGGCACCGGCTGCTGGGCGTTCGCGTTCCGTGGAAGCAACGCTCCGGCGGCGAGCGCCGCGATGGCGGCATACCCGATGGTCTTCGAGCGAGAGCAGCGAGCCATGGATTCGGTCTCCCCGTGAGGGCGAAAGGGCCGAGCCCGGCTCTATCACACTTCCGTCGCCGGACGGTCGCGCGTCGCGCGCGATCGCGTTGGCGCGCGTCGTCGTCAGACCGTACCCGGCCGCTCCCAGACGCGGGCTTCCTTGAAAATGCGAACGAGGTCCGGATCGAGGTGTCCGTCCTTCACGCTGTAGTCGAGGATGTCGAGCGCTCGCTCGACCGGTACCGCCTTCTTGTACGGGCGGTCACTTGCAGTGAGCGCGTCGTAGATGTCGGCGACGCTCATCATCTTCGACTGGACCGGGATCTCTTCGGCGCGCAGCCGGTTGGGGTACCCGGTGCCGTTCAGGCGCTCGTGGTGGGCGCCGGCGATGATGGGCACGCGCTGGAGCGATTTCCCCCACGGGATGCGCGAGAGAAACCGGAACGTGTGCGACACGTGGGAGCGGATCTCGTCGAACTCCTGCGTCGTCAGCGAGCCGCGGGTCACCTTGAGGCAGGTCACCTCCTCGTCGTCGAGGAGCGCGCGCACGTCGCCGCGGAGGTCGACGTACGTCTCGTGCGAGATCGCCTCGATGCGCGCGAAGTCGCCGCTCGAGAGCACCGTGGGCTCGTTCGCGGTGCACACCGCCTCCCACGCCGCGTCGAGGCCGGCGCGGCGCTGGGCGAGCTCGCGGTCGAGCGCCTCGAGCTGCTCGCGCGTGGCCCCCGACTCGAGCGCGCGCACCTTGCGCGCGAGCACCTCTGCCTCGAGGGTGCGGGCGACGTAGTCGAACCGCACCCGCACGAGCTCGAGCCGCTCGTCGTAGAGCTTCTTGGCCTTCACGAGCACCTTCTCGCGGACGCCGATCTTGCCGAAGTCGTGGAGCAGGCTCGCGTACTCCAGCTCGCGCAGATCCTCCGGCGTGAACGACGCGTCCGAGTAGGGCCCGGTCGTCAGCCCGTCGACCACCTTCGCGAGGCCCACGGTGAGATCGGCCACGCGGCGCGAGTGACCGCTCGTCGTCGGATCGCGCGACTCGATCGCCTCGACGCTCGCCTTCACGAAGCCCTCGAAGAGCTTGCGGATGTCCTCGTAGAGGATCGCCGTCTCGAGCGAGACGCCGGCCTGGGCCGCGAGCATCTGGAGCAGCTCCTCGCTCCGCTCGTCGAACGGGACCACCTGCGCGTCCACGTCGGCCTTCGTCGCGAGCTTCTGGGCGGCGTCGCGCTTCTTGTTGATCAGCTGGATGACGCCGATGACCTCGTCGCGCTGGCTGATGAGCGGGATCGTCAGCATCGAGCGCGTCAGGTAGCCGATGCGCCGGTCGAAGCTCGGGTCGAAGTGGAAGGTCGACCCCTCGGGGGTGTCGTAGACGTCGTGGATGTTGAGCGGCCGCTTCTGGAGCGCGGCCGCGCCGGCGATCGAGCGGTCCGACAGCGGCATCGTGAACTCGCGCGAGTCGAAGGTGACGCTCTCGTTCTGCGTCAGCTTGAAGCGCAGGACGACCTTGCCCGGCTCGGTCGGGTGCGGCTCGACGATGTAGATGCTCCCCGCGTCGGCTCCCGTGACGAAGCGGCTCTTCTCGAGGATGACGCCGAGGAGCTTGTCGACGTCGCGCACCGTGGTCATCGCGCGCGCGATGTGAATCAGCTCGCCGAGCTCGTAGCGGTAGCGCCGCAGCCAGCGCCCCCGCGCCTCGGCGCGGGACTTGGCCTCGAGCAGCTCGAGGGCGCGGTGCGCCGCGACGTAGAGGTCCTCGGCGGGGGCGTCGGCGTCGACGACGCTGGCGAGCCCGCGGGCGACCGCGTCCCCGAGCGAGGCGTCGTGCGGGCGTCCCACGAGCACGAGCAGCGCCGCGCCCTCGGCGAAGCGGTCCGTGAACGGCGCGAGCAGCTCGCGCGCCTTGTCCCACAGCACCGCCGGCGCGAAGACCACGCAGAGCTGGTCCTGCGCCCGGCCGTTCGGCGCGGCCAGCGTGCGCCACGCGGTCACGAGCAGCTCGTGGGGTCGCGTGATCGAGTCGCCCGCCAGGCGCGGGTCGCGCTGCAAGAGCTCCGCGACGCGGTCCATCGTCACGCCCCCCGGCGCGCTCACGGGCGCTTCTCCCGGGCTTCGCGCCGCATCGCGTCGCGTGCTTCGTAGCGGACGATGATCTTCTGCACGAGCGGATGGCGCACGACGTCGACCTCCGTGAAGTGGCAGAACGCGATCCCTTCGACGCCGTCGAGCAGCTGGCGCGCCTCCGCCAGGCCGCTCGTGCGGCCGTCCGGCAGATCCACCTGCGTCACGTCCCCGGTCACCACGGCCTTGGAATGGTAGCCCAGGCGCGTCAGGAACATGCGCATCTGCTCGCTCGTCGTGTTCTGGGCCTCGTCGAGGATGACGAAGCAGTCGTTCAGCGTGCGGCCGCGCATGAAGGCCAGCGGGGCGACCTCGATGTGCCCGCGCGCGACGAGGTCCTGCGTCTTCTCGACGTCGAGCATGTCGTCGAGCGC
Source organism: Polyangiaceae bacterium (assembly GCA_050012715.1). Taxonomy (GTDB): domain Bacteria; phylum Myxococcota_A; class Polyangia; order Polyangiales; family Polyangiaceae; genus Palsa-1150. The sequence continues at coordinate 3,205 of JBEKGQ010000408.1, read as the reverse complement.
GTCGTAGAGCGGGCGGAGGTAGGGGTTCACCTTCTCGGCGAGGTCCCCGGGGAGAAACCCGAGCTTCTCGCCCGCCTCGACCGCAGGGCGCGTGAGGACGATGCGCTTCACCTGGCGCGCGAGGAATGCGGACACGGCGCACGCCATGGCCAGATACGTCTTGCCGGTGCCGGCCGGGCCGATGCCGAACGTGAGGTCGTGCTTGCGGATGGACTCGACGTAGCGCTTCTGCGCGAGGCCGCGCGGTCCGATGGAGCGACGCCCCGCGCCGATGGTGAGCGCGTCGTCGAACATGTCGCGGAGCTGCGCCTCGGGCTCGCTCCGGAGCAAGCCGATGGCGCGACCGACGTCGGCGAGGGTGACGTCGACGCCCTGCGCGTGAAGCGCCGCCGTCTGCGTGAGGAAGCGCTCGGCGAGGGCGACGTTCTCCGCGTCCCCCTCGATGAGCAGGGTGTTGCCGCGCATGCCGATGGCGACGCCCGCCTCGCGCTCGATGGCCTTCAGCTTCTGGTTGCGAGGACCCGCCAGGACGAGGAGGACGCGCGTGTCGTCGACCTCGAGCTCGGAGGTCGCCTTGGTGGACGCGGGGGGCGGAGCCTGCTGCACGGACCGCGGAGGATAGCAGCGTCGCTCGCTCGGCTAGTCGTCGCTCGGGTTTGCCAGCTTGCGCGACCAGAGGATCGCGTCCTTGCGCTCGCCGCCCACGACGAGGTGCTCGTGGAGGAGGCCCGTCCGGCGGAAGCCGTTGTGCAGGAACGCCATCGCCATGGCCAGGTCGTCGCTCGGGGCGAGCGAGAAGCAGCTCACCACGTCCTCCGTCATCAGGCGGTCGCAGAACGCCTTCAGGGCCCCGATCGTCGCCAGCTTCTCGGCGTCCGTGCGCGGGGCCTGGAGCAGCTCGAGGTAGGCGTTGCCGAAGCACGCCTGCGTCTCGGTCGACGCGTGCAGCTCGAAGCCGCCCCGCGCCGTCGCCACGAAGTACCGCCGCACGGCGTCGCGGCCGAACGGCTCGAACGCGGTGAGGGCCCGCCCGCTCCTCAGCGCCGCCGCGACGGCCTTGCGCGAGTCGGCCTCGCCGATCTGGCCGACCTTGGCCACCGGGACGGATTTGTCGAAGTCTTTCAGGTGCTTCTTGGCGGTCAGGATGGTGCGCTCCATGCGCTCCTGGGCCGGCGTCATCGGGGTCGGGCCGGCGACCTCCGCGACCGTGAGGCGGATCTCGCTCTGCGAGGGAACGTCCTGCGCGACGCGCTCGAGCGATTTGGCGCGACCGGGCGGCGGCACCGCGCAACCCAGCAGAAACGCGTCACTTCGCTTGTAGAAGCCGGGGATGTTGCCCTCCTTGGCGAAGCCGAGCTTCACCCAGGTGGCGACCTCGTCGCGCTCGACGAGGGTGTAGGCCTTCTCCACACCCTCTCGTTGCGCGAGGGTGAGCACGAAGAGGCGCTTGGCGTTGGTCGGGCCCGCGCGAAAGTCGACCACCCGCATCGTTCGGGCGCGCCGGTTGATGAGCAGGCAGAGCGAGACCGCCTCGTTCTGGAAGAAGACCTCTTCGACTGCCTTCTGATGGGTGCCCCACGCCTTCGCCGCCATCGCCGACCCCCTTCTCCCACTTCGCCCACAGGCGGGATACCGCCTTGCAAAGTTGAAAGGCGACTAACACGCGCGGGAAGCGGAGGTCAACACGAAAGCGTTGCGAATCGAGGGCTTGAGGGGAATTGCAGAACGGAAATTGTGAACGCGGTGTGAACGACCGAGAAAACAAGCTCTCCACGCGATCCCCACAGGCGCGGGTGCAGGGATCCAGCGTCAGGCGAAGAGGCGCGCGACGTCCCCCGCGGCGACGCCGAGCTTTTCGAGCGCCTCGGGGAGGCGCTTCTTGGGGATCGACACGAGCGTCGGCATCCCGCCCGAAAGACCGAGGAGCGCGAGGAAGCTCACCCCGCTCCCGTAGCGAGCCGCGAGCGACACCGTGTCGAGATCGAGGACCATTGCGATGCTCGCGCGTTCCTGTCCGAGCAGAAGAAGCTGCGTCTTGTCGTACTTGCCGTGGCGTTCGGTGGCGTCGACGTACGCCATCGAGCGGATCGCGGGCGGAAGCGCGTCCCCCGCCCGCACGTCGACGACGACGTAGCGCGCCGCGATGCGCCGCGTGACGTCCTCGATCGCGTCGAGCTCCGCCCCGGCGCGATCGACGGCCTCCCAGAGCGATGCGTCCTCGAGCCCACCGGAGAGGTGCCGCACGACGAGGCCGAAGAGGGCGGTGTCGCGCGGGCGGGCGCGCAGCGCGCGGTCGAAGCGCTGGCCGATGGGGCCGGGGGTGCCGACGCGCGTGTCGATGGCGCGCGCGTCGTCGTCCGCACCGGGGTACGGCTCGCTCCCGCCGCGCAACCACTTGGCGGCGCTGCACAGGCCATCGAAGTCCGTGTGGCACACGATGGTGTCGACCGGCCCGATGCGCGCGACGACCTCGGGCGTCACCATCTCCGGGCAGGCGCCGTGCTCGGCCTTCGTCGACAGCACGAAGCGCGGGTCGCCGCGGAAGTGCTCGTGCATCCGGTGGTCGTGGTGGTCGACCCAGCCGACGAGGCGCGGGCCGAGCTCGTCGATGAAAGGCTGCGTGGTCTTCTCGTAGCCGCCGCTCGCCGCCTCCGACGCGAAGGCCACGTCGAGCACGACGACCCGCCCCTTGAGGTCGCGTGCACGCGGGAGCTTGCGCGGGGATGCGAAGGCGAGCTCCGGACGCGACACGACCCCGAGTGCTTAGCACGCGAGTGCGTTCAAGCCGGGGTCGGGCGAGCCTACCCCCGCTCAGACCTCCGGCGGCGTTGCCGCCTCCCGGTTCCATCCCCGGCCCCGAGGCGTAGAGTCGGGTTTGCGATGTCCGCTCCGCTCTCGCTCCCGCTCCAGTTCGACGCGCAAGGCCTCGTCCCCGTCGTTGTGCAAGACCACCTGACCGGCGACGTGCGCATGGTCGCCTTCGCGACCAGCGAGGCGGTGCAGAAGACCGTCGAGACCGGTCGCGCGACCTTCTGGAGCCGCTCGCGCGGCGAGCTCTGGGAGAAGGGGCGCACCAGCGGCAACGCCATCGCCGTCCACCGCGTGCTCGTCGACTGCGACGCGGACTGCGTCGTCTACTCGGGCGAGCCCCACGGCGCGTCGTGCCACACCGGAGCCCAGAGCTGCTTCTTCCAGATCCTCGAAG